>JANQFD010000082.1 GCA_028278005.1 Chlorobium sp.
CAGTTCCTCCATCTGCCTTGCAAGATCCTTCCGTGAAAGATTGTACATGTGCACGTAGAAAAGATTGAACATCAGGACCGCGCTCCTGAGGGTCGGTGCTTTTACGGCGCGCTGGAACGCCCTTTTTACCGTAAACACCCGTTCCGTAAGGGATGTATAGCTGGGGATGAACAGGTCTATCGGGATCTTTTTGGGGCGGTAGAGCATCTCCTGCCCCCAGGAAAAACGGAAAGCGTCATGATCGTGGCGATCATGAAGCAATCTCCGTTCATCGGCCAGACGATCAAACACCTCCGTACCCGGAATGGGACGCAGCAGATTGATACCGGGAACATCTATGCCGGTTTCATCCAGAAAAGCCTCTATGGACCGTGTCTGTTCGAGGGTATCTTCATCAAGCCCGTAAATAAAGCTGCCGTAGACACATATTCCCGCAGCACGGATATTGCGGATACATGCTGCCTGTCTATCCGCCGGGTTATGGAACTTGTTGTGCGCCCTGTTGCTCTTTTCGGCAAGACTCTCGATCCCGACAAGCAAGGCTCCGCATCCGGACCGTGAAAAAACATCGAGCAGACGTTCGTTCTCACCAAGCCTGGTTGTTGCCTGGCCGACCCATCTGATGTTCAAAGGGATCAGTTCGTGAAAAAGTTTTTCGGCATAGTCCTCGTCGGCATTGACGGTATCATCGAGAAAAAAGAATATTCTTTTGTCCTTCTCGAGAAAACCTTCAACCTCGCGAACGACATCGGCAATATCCCTGTGTCTCAACTTGTGGCCGTTCAGGACATGGACATTGCAGAAATCGCAACTGTAGGGACACCCCCTGGTTGTCTGTACAACATTCGTCGTAAAATATTGACCGATGTCCAGCGCTTCTTTCCGAACCATTCTGCCTGACGACAAATCGGGCATCTCCTGTGCACGGTACTCATCTCGCAGCCTCCCCCGCCTCAGATCATCAAGAACCGTATCCCATATTTCGTCGGCTTCCCCGATAACAAGTACATCACCGTGAGCACGACACCGTTCGGGAAAAACAGTCACGTACGGCCCCCCCAGAACAACCCTGAACCCTTTTTCCCGCAGTAGCGCGGACAACTCGAAGGCCGGTTTTACCGCACCGGTCTGAACACTGATCCCTACGAGATCCCAGTGTCTGTCGAGGGGAAATGTTTCAAAACGCAGATCACAGATATGCTGCTCGATTCCGGGCTTTTCGACCGAACCGAGAATCATCAGTGAAAGAGGCGGTATGGCAAACTGCGCCCTCTTGATGACCTGTTTGAGCGCACCGTCTTTCAGATTGCGGAGAAAACCGGAATGTTCCGGTTTTTCAAGCAGCGAAGGGCCGTCAACTCCGCTGTCGGCAGGCACGAAAACAAGGAGTACCGATAGTTTATCCATCCCCCTCCGCATCTCCTGCAAGATCCTGGAGTTTTTTCAGTTCCAGCAGGGCCTCTATCGGTGTCAGGCGGTTGATATCGATCTCGTCTATCGCCCGCTTCAGCTTCCGCTCCTCTTCTTCAAACAGATAAATCTGACGGGGCTGTCGTTCCCCGACTTCGTTTTGCCGCATGCCTGCCGGAAACTCGACATCCCTTTTTTCCATACCGGCAAGAATCTCCTTTGCCCGGCTTATCACATCTGCGGGCATGCCGGCCATTTTGGCAACTTCTATACCGTAACTGTTGTCCGTAGCTCCTCTCACGATTTTTCTCAGAAAAACAACCCTGTCAGCCGTTTCCATAACCGTCGCATTGTAATTACGGATGGTTTCAAAACGATCCTCCAGCTCTGCGAGCTCGTGATAATGAGTCGCAAAAAGTGTTCTTGCCCGAATGGCGCTATGTATATATTCGCTGATAGCCCATGCAATCGACATACCGTCGTAGGTACTTGTACCCCTGCCGATTTCATCAAGCAGGATCAGACTGTTTTCCGTAGCATTGTTAAGGATGTTTGCCGCCTCGTTCATCTCGACAAGAAACGTGCTCTCTCCAGAAGCAAGGTTGTCCGAAGCACCGACTCTCGTAAAGATCCTGTCGACCAGGCCAATCTCGGCAGCCTCGGCCGGCACAAAACAGCCCACCTGGGCAAGCAGTACTATAAGACCGTTCTGTCGAAGGAAGGAGCTCTTGCCGGCCATGTTGGGGCCGGTGACAATCAGCATGCGCTGCCTCTGGTCCATCGTGCAGTCGTTAGCCACATACTGTTCGTCAATATCGAGAATCCGCTCCAGTACCGGGTGACGGCCGTTGGTAACCGACAAATTACCATGCTCCTTCACTTCAGGCTTTACGTACCGGTATGCTTCTGCGCTGCAGGCAAAGGAATAGAGGCAGTCCAGCTCTGCTATACTGTCGGCGTTTTGCTGGATATCTTTTGCTTCCGAGGCAATCCGGGCGCAGAGGTCACGGAACAGCTGCTGTTCGAGCAACTGCCCCTTGTCTTCAGCCGTGAGTATTTTCTCCTCGTATTCTTTCAAAGCCCCAATAGTATATCTTTCCGCATTGACCAGCGTTTGTTTTTTCTCATAATAGGACGGAACCTTGTCGCTGTTTGCCCTGCTGACCTCGATGTAATAACCGAACACCTTGTTGTATTGAACCTTCAGCGACGTGATGCCTGTTTTTTCCCTTTCGTCCTGCTGAATTTCCATCAGGCGGCTTTTGGCATTTGATGAAACCGACCGCAGTTCATCAAGTTCAGGGCTGTAGCCGGCCAGGATATATCCTCCGTCACGCAACGTAGCTCCGGCTTCAGGGTCTATCGCCTGACCGATCGTCGAGGTGATGTCGGGAAGCATGCTGAGAGCGTGCACTAATTTCCGAAGCTTCGGACTGCCTGTGTCTTTCAGCAGTTCCTGGAGCAAGGGGAGTTTTTCCAGAGCCGAACCAAGCGATCGAACCTCCCGGGGCATGCTGCGGAAGGTGGCAATCCTCGAAAGCGCTCTTTCAAGGTCATTGATACCTCCGAGGATTTCTCCAAGCCTTTCTCTCAATGCACTGTTCCCAACAAGTTCTTCTACCGCACCAAGCCTGAGATGTATCTCCTCTATTTTCTTGAGCGGGTGGAGGAGCCAGCGTCTGAGCAGTCTTGCTCCCATAGGATTCCGGGTATGATCTATCACCTGCAGAAGACTGCCGTTTATCGATCCGTCCTGCATCGAAGAAATGATCTCCAGATTTCTCTTTGTCTGCAGATCGAGCGTCATGTGATCCCGGCTGTCTACCAGCGCGATCCTGGTGATATACTGCAAGCGGTTCTGCCGGGTTTCCTCGAGATAGTGCAGAACAACCCCTGCTGCCACACGAGCTGCATGTGCGGACTCGATGCCGAATCCTTTGAGCGAATGCGTCTTGAAATGTTTTCCCAGAACCTGCGAAGCGTTCTCTTCACTGAACATCCACTCATCAAGAACGGTTACAACTACCTCCGAAGGCAATGCGTCCCGGATCACTTCCCTGAAAGCCTTGTCCTTCGATGAGAGCAGAATCTCCGAAGGCTGAATCGACTGGAGCATATCGACAACCTGCTCCGGGGGTACATCCGAAATCCTGAACTCTGCAGTCGTAACATCGATAAAAGCTACACCCGCACGCCTCACACGCCCTTTTTTCAGAAAACATACTGCGGAAAGGTAATTGTTGTGCTTATCATCGAGAAGTTCATCGCTGTAGGTCACCCCGGGCGTCACGATATCCGTGATCTCGCGTCTGACAAGGCCTTTTGCTTCCGATGGATCTTCAACCTGATCGCAGACGGTGACCTTGTACCCTTTTTTCACCAGGCGGGCAATGTAACCCTCCCGGGCGTGATGAGGAAATCCGGCCATGGGAATTTCTGCAGCCGCACCATTTGACCTGCGGGTCAACACGATGTTGAGGGCCTCGGAAACCATCTTTGCATCATCGTAGAACGACTCATAGAAATCCCCGACGCGAAACAGCAGAAGATATTCAGGATAGCGCTTTTTCACCTCGAGATACTGACGCATCATCGGTGTTTCACCGGCTTTTTTCCCTCCGCTGACTGCTTTCATTACCTTTTTGCAAACTGTTGAATTACCGCCCTGGTACAATTGATCAAGCTACTTCAGAACAGCAAAAAAAGCAAGCTTGCCTCCGGCACTCTCCATGATGAACGGCTCGCACGTCTTGCTGAACAACCCTGTTTTTTTCTATATTGGAAACCTCTTTTTCCTTTATCATTTTCATACAACCGTCATGGACTGGCACACTTTACTCCGATTCGTTCACATTACCTCTTTTGCAATCTGGTTCGGGAGCGTCTTTGCTTCGCTTTTTGTATTGAAAGTCCTCGAGCCGAAACTGACAGGACCATCTGAAGAGGTGGCCGATTTTCCGGGAATCCTGCAGAACTTCATCAAGCTTGAAACCAAAGTGGGGGATACCGGCTTTAAAACAGCGGTTGTATCCGGCCTGCTTCTTGCTTTTTTTTACCATGGATGGACCGTCGGCATTCTTGTCAAATCGATACTTATTATCCTTCAGGTCGCCCTGACAATGGGATATATTATCAAGGCAATACATCCCCTGAGCTATCCCTGCAGCGGTTCCGACTACCGAAAATGGTACAATCTTTTCACAATATCGTTACTGATGTTCGCTTTGGTTCTGGGAGTAACTTTCTTCTTGCTGTAGGCGACTGCCGAACAGCGTGTTTTTATAGTCAATCATCAATCCTTATAGGACTTATAGGGCGCATAACATGTTTTTATATATATGCTCCATCAACCCCTTCGCTATTAGGGCACCTCTACACCTCTATTAATTGTCGTGAGCGCCTTGAGTACAAGGCGGACGGAGTCCCGATACAATCCGGGATAACTTCAAAGCCGGAGTGTCCCGACAAGGTCGGGACAACGACGTAATCATGGTGCATAGCAAATTAATAGAGGTGTCCTTTTGAAATAATACCTGAATTACCCTATATTACGGGCCTATAATTCTTAATATAACATGTGTATATAATGCCAGCACTGATAGAAATTTCAGACAAGCAGTTCCTGGTTAACGCGGGCGACAAACTTTTCATTCCGCACCAGAGCGCAGAGGTTGGCAATGTCATTGACCTCGAACCTCTGGCACAGATAGACCAGGACAAGACATCGATCGGACCTTCCGGCAAGGTTCAGCTGAAAGTGCTTGAACACCTCAAGGACGAGAAGGTGATTGTTTTCAAGAAAAAGCGAAGAAAACGATATCAGAAAAGGAACGGACACCGTCAGTTGATGACCCAGGTCGAAGTGCTCTCCATCTGATATGGTCAAGGATACTATTAAACTTTAACCGGTTTTTCTCATGGCTCATAAAAAAGGCGGCGGTTCCACGAAAAACGGCCGCGACAGTAATCCGAAATATCTGGGGGTAAAAGCCTCGGGAGGCTCACTTGTTTCTGCAGGCTCGATCATCGTTCGCCAGAGAGGCACGGTTTTCAAACCGGGCACCAATGCAGGAATCGGCAGGGATCACTCAATTTTCGCCCTTGTCGACGGCAAAGTTCATTTCAGAAACGGGCAAAAAAACAAAAAGCATATAGACATTCTGCCCGCTTGATTGTTTTGCCTCGCAACGAAATTAAACGTATATTTCAAGAGCCGGCCATTTACGGTCGGCTTTTTTTTTCTTCATAAAGGGACCTCTATTAATTAGTCGTGAGCGCCTTGAATAGAAGGCAGGACAACGACGTAGTCATGGTGCACAGCAAATAAAGAGAGGCTCCTTGGAAAAGCCAGAAATTATCGCCATTACCCCTTCCACGGGTAAATATTCATACTGCAGAATTAAACGTTACATGATATGAAAATTACCGTTATTGGCGCCGGCCATGTAGGGGCTACTGCAGCCTATCGCATTGCAGAACAACAGCTCGCAAAAAAAGTCGTACTTCTCGACATTGTTGAAGGCATACCTCAGGGAAAGGCACTCGACATGTATGAATCCGGTCCGATAGGACTGTTCGACACTAAGGTCCAGGGGACCAACAACTACAGCGACACCGCAGATTCCGACATTGTCCTGATCACCGCCGGACTGGCGAGAAAACCAGGCATGTCACGCGAAGACCTGCTCATGAAGAACGCCACGATCGTCAAAGAGGTCACCGACCAGGTTATGGCGCACTCCAGTAACCCGTTCATCATCATGGTTTCCAACCCGCTCGACATCATGACCCATGTCGGCTACGTCAGAAGCAAGCTGCCGAAAGAGAAGGTGATCGGCATGGCAGGCGTCCTCGATTCCGCTCGCTTCAGATCGTTTATCGCTGAAGAGCTGAATGTCTCGATGCAGGATATCAATGCTTTCGTACTCGGGGGGCATGGCGATTCGATGGTACCGGTAGTCAAGTATACCAGCGTGGCCGGAATCCCGCTTACCGAACTCATGGCGCAGGAGAAAATCGATCAGCTCGTCGAAAGAACCCGTAAAGGCGGGGCGGAAATCGTCAACTATCTTAAAAACGGTTCGGCGTATTATGCTCCGGCCGCATCGGCTGTCGAAATGATCGATACCATTGTAAACGACCGCAAACGCATCCTCCCCTGTTCGGTGCTTCTTGAAGGCCAATACAACATCAACAACATCTTTATCGGCGCACCTGTAAAACTTGGTAAAGAGGGTGTTGAACAGATACTGGAAATCAATCTTGACGAACCGGAGCTTGAAGCGCTGCAGAAATCCGCGGCAATTGTGGAGGAAAATTGCAATGCCCTCTCCACTCTCCTTGCCTGACAACGAAATCCGCATGACAAAAATAAAAAAGCGTCCCGAGAAATCGAGACGCTTTTTTTTATGAACAGGTGTCCCCCATTACACCTGTTCAACCTCACGGGCGTGAGGTGTTTCAAGTAATAATAGAACAAACATCGTGCCAAAGACCGCAAAAAACTTGCAGATAATCGATCAAGTAGCGATAAACAAACGCTTTGAGCATTTTCCGGTCAGCAACAGGAGATCTGCACACCCCCAGCATCCATCTCATAATGATATTTTTTTCTCATTTTGGAATCAAAAATGAAACTGAAGTACAGCGATATTTCGCCATGCGTATCGAATTAAACCGTATATTCCCGGAATACCCTTACAAAAGACCATAGCACCCAATGCGTATTCACGACCTCGATCCTGATGAACGGCCAAGAGAGCGCTTTTTGCGTTCCGGCGTCTCAGCTTTGAGCTCGGCCGAACTCATGGCCCTCATTCTCAAAACGGGAACAAAAGGAAAAAATATCCTCGAGACCTGCAATGAGCTTATGGGCCGATACGGTCTTGAAAATCTTGCCGATCTTTCAGTGAGTGAACTGCAGGAGAATGAAGGAATAGGACCTGCCAAAGCAATGCAGATCAAAGCGGTGTTTGAACTGCACAAGCGCCTGCATTACAGACGCAACACCAACAAAAAAGTCCGCTCGGCAAGGGATATTTTCGAGTATATGAACGGGAGGGTTCCCGACGAGTCCAAAGAACACCTTTTTCTGCTTCACCTGAGCACGAAAAACCAGATCATGCGCCACGACATCATTTCTGTGGGAACGCTGAACGCGTCGCTTATCCATCCGAGAGAGATCTTCAAAGCTGCAATACGCGAAAGCTCACATGCGGTTATCCTGGTGCACAATCACCCGTCCGGTGACGTCGAGCCAAGCAATGCGGACAAGGAGGTCACAAACCTGCTTCGCGAGGCAGGCTCTATCCTGCAGATCGAACTCCTCGACCATGTGATCATCGGCAGGGATGCCTGGTTCAGCTTCCGGGAACACGCAATGCTCCACTGACAACAGTTCCTCGATACCTGACCTGTAGATTGATGTAAACCGCTTCACTGTCCCTGAACAGTTTTTTCCTGTTTATTGTTGTTTACGTAAACCGAAACAACTGAATGGATGAACAATGAATAGAACCGTTACGGTTATAGCTTTGTGTTTTTTGTTTGCAGGTATCGCATCAATGGCAGGATGCGAGGAAAGGCAAAACAGACAGCCCGCCCTCACCTGCCTCGAGCTGCCCCCTCGATCCGGAGCAAAAGGCGATATACTTATCCTGTTACACGGTTACGGCAGCAATGAAAAAGACCTTTTACAGCTGGCTCCTCTCTTGAGCGATAACCTGCACTTTATCAGCACGAGAGCGCCTCTCAGGCTTTCCCCTGACAGGTACGGCTGGTTTCCCATCGAGTTCAGACAGGGAGAGATAATCATCAACCGGGAAGGCGCCCGAAAGGCGAAAAAGCCTCTTATTGATTGTATTCGACATATCATCCGGGAACATAACCCCCCTCAAGGAAAAGTCCTGCTGATGGGATTCAGCCAGGGAGCGGACATGAGCTACCTGACCGCTCTTGCTGAACCGTCTCTGCTTCATGGCGTGATAGCTGTCGGCGGGAAATTCCCCGAAGCCGCAACGCTTCTGAACAGGAATCCCGAAGTTCTCCGGGAGGTCCCTTTCCTTGTCATACACGGCAAGTATGACGATGTCATTCCAGTGAAAAACGGCCGGAAATCGCAGAGGTGGCTCGAGCGGCATCTCGACAAGCTTGAATACAGGGAGTACCCGATGGGCCATGAAATCAATATCGATGCAGTCAATATGATCAGGGATTGGCTTCGCCGAAGCCTCGACCACTCTTTGTGAGTCCGGCCCGATCCCGCAGATCAGCCGCATCGATCATCTGTTTATCGGAAGGGCTGTCGTCCGGATCAGAACCGGAAACACGCAATGCTCCGCTTGGGGCGACTCGAAAACGCCCTCTACTTTCCGGATTCCAAACACATGGTATGCCTGTTCAGAGAAGACTACCATGAAAGCGTCTCATTGACCGGCAACGCTCTCACCTTGCTGAACAAATGCCTGATGGGGGACCGATGGGCGGGGAGCTGCACCTTCCTGACAAATCTCACAGACATTTTTTGCCTGAAGGCCTTTCTGGGTCTGGTCAATTTCAAACTCCACCTCGGCATCCTGGTTTAAAACCTTGAAGCTCTGCTCGGAAACGATAGCAGAGAAATGGACAAAAATGTCCTCACCTCCATCGGGATTGACGATGAAGCCGTATCCCTTTTTGCCATCGAACCACTTTACCTTACTTCTCCTTGACATGATCAATCTGGGGCTTTATCATTAAAGGACACATGCTGTGGAAACAACGCATGTAAAATGATCTTACAGTAAAATATAGATTAAATCTACTTCAGGAGCAACAGTTTTTCGACGATAATACGGCAAAACAACCTCTAATCCTTTCCCTATGCAACAGGATATCATCCTGCTCACCGGTGCCGGAAAAGGCATCGGCAGAGCGATCGCACTTGAATTCGCGATGAAAGCGCAGCAGAAGCCATCGTTCAACCCGATACTGGTTCTCGCTTCCCGAACCTACGGCGAGATAGTCTCGCTTGCCGACGAATGCGGCAGAATGGGCATAAAAACCTTGCCGATAGAAGCCGATATCGCACAACCAGAAGATATCGACCGACTTGTCGGTCAAACCCTTCAGGAATTCGGCATGATTGATTGCCTTGTCAACAATGCAGGCGTCGGACGGTTTAAAGATATTATGGACATTACCGAAGACGATTTCGACTACACCATGTCGGTTAACCTGAAAGGCACCTTTTTTCTGACCCAGAAAGTTCTCCCCGTGATGCAGAAACAACGTTCCGGCCACATTTTCTTCATCACGTCCATTGCGGCCGAGACAGCTTTTAAAAGCTCCTCGGTTTATTCCATGTCGAAGTTCGGCCAGAAAGGACTTGTCGAAGCCTTACGGCTCTATGCAAGGGAGTGCAATGTCAGGATCACCAATGTGATGCCCGGGGCCGTCTGTACGCCGATGTGGGGTGATGCCGCAAACGAGCTGAAAGATGTGATGATGATGCCCGAGGATATCGCGTCACCTGTTGTCGATGCCTATCTTCAGCCGTCACGCACGTCAGTCGAGGAGATTGTCCT
>JANQFD010000140.1 GCA_028278005.1 Chlorobium sp.
CATCGTGAACAATGAAACGTATATGACAGACGACCGCTTTCGCATGGGGGATGATCTATCGGGTCAATGGTTTTGTTCTATGGTGAGGTGTATAAGGTATTATATGTGTGTCAGATGTGGAAGAAATTTTTCTTGGAGAAACCGGTATCAGGGTATTATCTGAGATTCAATGCAGGTTGCCTGAAATGCCATGGAAAGAGCGTTTCAGATAGAGAACGAGTTTTTGGGAATCGGTATACGTTTACCGTGTGACGTATTGAAGAAAGAGGGGGTAAGGAAAAGCCTGAATTCATTGGTATTGCTGAAAAGGACAAAATTTTTTCTTTACAATAATGATATGTAACTTGTCCGGGATTTTCCAGAGGCACGTATACTGAACACTGAAGCATAAAACATCCAACGATCAACAGCAGTATGGCTAAAAAGATCGATGTTACACAGAGGGCGAAGGATATTCTCGAAGAGGCGCTTGACAGGGAAGCTGTAGATGTTCTGGCGAAAATTTCCCGGGAGATGCAGCAAATATTCAACGAGAATCCTGAGCCGTCCCGGCCGGATGTTGTGCGAATTGTCAGCGATTATTTTGAGGGTGACGGTAAATCGGAGCAGTTTATTTCGAACTGGATTAAAACAGCCGAAGAACATTGCAGGGACAGAGGGCTTCGTGAAGAAGACCAGCCCAAGGCAATGCTTTCCGATCTGGGCGTGTTTCGTTTTATGAATTTTCTCATGGAAAAGGGGCTGACAGACGATCAGGTGAATATTGTGCTAAGGGGCGCCGTTCAGCAGGCAAATGATCAGGACAGTTGATGTTTTACAGGGCATCAGCGGCTGTAAAGAATCAATATTATTCCTCCGACAACCAGAACCACTCCCGACAATCTCACAAAGTTCAGGGGTTCGTTAAGAATAACAACCGCCAATATATAGGTGATGAGGGGTGAAGCTGCAATGACCGGATTTACAAAGGAAACATCGGCGGTTTTGATAGCCGAAAGGTAAAAGAATAGCATTATGGTGACGGCAACGCCCTGCAGTAACGCATAAGCCGTATATTTAAGAGGAATATCGTTTGATAACGTCGACGTGCCTAACCAGACAACAAAGCCGAGGATGATGGTCTGCGAAAGGCTTCGATAAAAAATCATCTGTGTTATATTCATTTTTGCGAGCGTTATCTTTTCAAGGATCGGCAGTGATCCGAGAATAGACACGGTTATAAACAAGGACAGATAGATGTTGAGTGCTTTCATGACCCGGCTGTTCAGTATTTCGTATTAGTATTCCCGATATGGATATACCCAAAAATATAGTAAGTCGTTAATTCAACAGGCAGAATTGAACCATGAACAAAACAAAGCTTCTTCACGAAGGAAAGGCAAAGAAAGTTTTTCTGACAGATAACAGTGACCTTGTTATTCAGGAATTCAAGGATGATGCCACAGCTTTCAATAACAAGAAAAAAGGTACGATCAGCAACAAGGGAGTCGTTAACAATGCAATTTCCTGTAAGCTGTTCACCTATCTTTCCGATAACGGAGTGCCGACACATTTTGTGGATAAACTCTCCGAACGGGATATGCTTTGCAAATACCTTGATATTATCATGGTAGAAGTTGTGGTAAGAAACATTGCTGCAGGTTCGCTCGTCAGGCGATACGGTTTCAAGGAAGGAACCAGGCTTGAACATCCCATCATCGAACTCTACCTGAAGGATGATGATCTCGACGATCCTCTGATGAATGAAAGTCACGCTGTCGCTCTCGGCCTTGCCAACTATGAGGAACTCGATATCCTCAAGGAACAGGCAGCAAAGATCAATGGGCTCATGAGAGGCTTTTTTGCAGAACGCAAGCTTAATCTGGTTGATTTCAAGCTTGAGTTCGGAAGACACAAGGGCGAGATTCTTCTTGGAGACGAAATAAGCCCCGATACCTGCCGTTTCTGGGATCTGGATACAGGGGAGAAGATGGATAAGGACCGTTTCCGTTTTGATCTCGGAGGTGTTGAGGATGCCTATTCCGAGGTTGAAAAAAGAGTGCTTGACCTGGGATAGCTCCGGGTCATGAGCCTCGGGAAAGGATGCTCGAAAGCATCGTAGAATATCTTCGGTCGGCTGACCCGGTTTCGATATACCTCTTCCTGTTTTTCATATCTTTTCTGGAAAACGTTGTGCCGCCTGTGCCGGGTGATGTACCTGTTGCGTTCATCGGTTATCTTGCTTTTTCCAGCGACATCGATTTCTGGTTGTCAGTGGTATTTGCTTCCACAGGATCGACCCTGGGCTTCATGCTTATGTTTTTATTGAGCAGGGAGGTCGGGTTGAAGATCTATGCCCGTGGGGACAGCAGGATCCGCCACGGGCTTGTAAGGATTGTTCACAGGCTATTTCCGCCCGAGCATATGGAGACGGCGCGTATGCGTTTTTCTGCGCACGGTTACTTTGCAGTACTGATAAACCGGTTTCTGTTCGGTTACCGTGCAATTATATCGGTGATGGCGGGTTTCATGCATCTCAACGTGCCAGGGGTTTTGGCAGCGACTTTCGCAAGTTCGGTTATCTGGTATGTGCTGCTCCTCCTTGGAGGGTATCTTCTTGGTGAAAACTGGTCGGAAATCATGGCCTACACGGCATTGTACAGTATCCCGCTCAGCCTGGTTTTTCTGGTTATCGTGTGTGTTGCTCTGATCAGGTACGTTGGAAGACGGAAGAAAAGGGAAGGGCGATAGTGTGTTGGATTTTTACGGCTCAGCACGTACCTTAACTTTTCGCATGAATATAGTGGTATTCTCCAATAAGTATTGAAACGATACAGTGTAATGGCAAAAGATATAAAGCCTTATCCTGCAAGCAGAAAAGGGCGCATACTTTCCCTGGATTCCATCGATGAACTGAAAGAGATGTCGTGTCAGGTGCGGCGCGACGTGGTGCGCATGCTTACCATGGCCTCATCAGGCCATACAGGTGGTTCACTGGGAATGGCGGACGTATTTACTGCATTGTATTTCAGACTCCTGAAACACAAACCCCATCAGTTCAGAGAGACAAACGGCCAGGATATGCTATTTCTTTCCAACGGCCACATTGTTCCGGTCTGGTACAGCGTGCTTGCAAGATGCGGTTATTTTCAGCTTCATGAACTCCACTCGTTGCGCAAGATCAACACCTACCTTCAGGGACATCCGGCATCCGAGTCGGGTTTGCCGGGTATACATATTGCGTCAGGTTCTCTCGGGCAGGGGCTGTCGGCGGCAGTAGGGGCCGCTCTCGGTAAACGTATGGATGAATGTACCGGCGATGTGTTCTGTCTTATGGGAGATGGAGAGTGTCAGGAGGGACAGATCTGGGAAGCCGCAATGAGCGCTGTTCATTACGGCCTCGGCAATCTCATCGGTATCGTTGATTACAACAACCAGCAAATTGACGGTGAAGTCAGTGCCGTCATGAATGTTGAACCTTTTGCCGATAAATGGAAATCGTTCGGCTGGGATGTGTTTCATTGTGACGGCAATGATATGGAAGACATTGTGTCCGTGACCGAAGAAATAAGAGCTCAAAGGGAGAGAACAAGGCCTGCCGTTATTCTTGCTGTAACCGTAATGGGCAAAGGCGTTCCATTTTTTGAGGGGACAATGCCGGACAATAGCAACTGGCATGGTAAGCCCCCGTCTCCCGAACAATGTGAACAGGCGCTTGAAATACTTGGTGAAACGGTTTACGGTGATTTTTAATGCAAGTGTGCAGATACAGTCAGGCAGATATAAGGGGAGGAAACTGCAGAGGTGCAGGACAGGCTCTATAAGGCCTTGCAGCAGCAGGGTCAAGAAATCCTTGTTCGATATACTATCCGTACGTATGGAGTTTGTCGGCATAAAGGTGCTTGATCTTTATGCCGGTTTTGGCTCTCTGGGTTTTGAGGCTTTGAGCCGGGGGGCGGTCGAGATCTGTTTTGTTGACAGCAGCACGCAGTCGCAGAAATCGTTACGCGAAACGGCAGCCGGACTCGGGGTGCAATCGTCCGTAAGAATCGTAAAACAAGATGTTGTTCAATTCATCAGGACCGAAAAAGGTCGTTACGATCTTGTGTTTTGCGATCCCCCTTACAGTTGGGGTGATTACAGTACTCTGGTCAACGAGATATTCAGCCGGGAACTTGTTGCAGAAAACGGTATGCTGTTAATGGAGCACAGCTCTCGTTATACTTTTGAAAACATACAGCACTATGCTTTTTACAAAGATTACGGGATGACGAGAGTTACTTTTTTCTCCTGAACAGATCCTCAAACAATACAGGATTTCATTGGAGGGCAGTGTTATGAAACGGCTGGCGATCTATCCCGGAACGTTCGATCCATTTACAAACGGCCATCTGGACGTTCTTGAACGGGCGCTTACGATTTTTGAGCACGTTATCGTCGTTATTGCTGAGAACAGCAGGAAAAAAACACTTTTTTCACTTGACGAGCGGCTTGATATGATCGAGACCCTTACAGCAACCTATTCCGGTGCAAGTGTGGAAGTGCTCCATGGAGGTCTTCTTGCCGAGTATGCCAGATCAGCCGGCGCAACGGCTATTGTTCGCGGTGTGCGCCAGGTAAAGGATTTTGAATACGAGTTTCAGATGTCACTGCTCAACAGGCACCTGAATCCTGAAGTTACCACTGTTTTTCTGATGCCTAACGTCAAATATACCTATGTGGCTTCTTCGATCATAAGGGAGGTTGCCCTGCTTGGCGGAGACGTCAGTAAATTCGTACATCCTTATGTTCTTGACAGGTTGAAGAAGAAGTTCGAAGAGCAGAAAAATTTATAACAATCCGCATTCTTCAAAGGAGTTTTCGAGATGCGTTCATTTTCATATAAACCTTTGTAACAATTATGAGCACAAACACATTCAAGGGGGAAAAATATCTGACCCGCAGAGTATTGAGTATGCAGGAGTCGCAAACAATGAAAATAACAGGCCTTGCAAAACAGATGAAAGCCGAGGGCAAGGATATTATCAGCCTGTCGGCAGGCGAGCCTGATTTTCCAACTCCTGACTTTGTCGCTCAGGCAGGGATCGATGCGATCAGAAAAGGATTTACCCGTTACACGGCAAATGCCGGGATTCCGGAATTGAAAAAAGCTGTTGTTGAAAAGTTCAGAAGGGATAACGGTATCGATTTTTCCCCGGAGGAAATTATTATCAGTAACGGCGGTAAGCAAACCCTTGCAAATGCGATCCTTTCGCTCTGTGAGGAAGGAGACGAGGTGATCATTCCCGCCCCTTTCTGGGTTAGTTTCCCTGAAATGGCGAGATTGGCCGGTGCAGAGCCTGTCATTGTTCCGACAACCCTGGAGTCTGAATACAAAATGGTGCCTGAACAGCTTGAAGCGGCGATCACGGAAAAAACGAAAGTGCTGATACTCAACTCGCCGTCCAACCCTTCCGGAGCCGTGTATTCGGAAAACGAGGTCAGAGCTTTGATGGCGGTGCTCGAAGAACGCGAGATTTTCGTGATTTCCGACGAGATGTATGACCAGATCGTTTACGGGTCTGTCAAGCCGTTTTCTCCGGCAAGGGTAGAAGGGATACGAGACCGGGTGATTGTCAGCAACGGTGTTTCAAAGACGTATGCGATGACCGGGTGGCGTATCGGATTTCTTGCAGGGCCTAAATGGCTGATAGACGCTTGCGGAAAAATACAGTCGCAAACCACTTCGAATGCAAACTCGATTGCGCAAATGGCTGCGGTTGCGGCTCTTACCGGTGACCAGCGTATCATCGAGGAGCGCAGGGCGGAGTTTGAAAAGCGCCGCGATTACATGTACAAGGCACTTAATGACATCCCCGGAATAACCGCAGCAATGCCTGACGGTGCTTTTTATATTTTCCCTTCAATCGCCGGATTGCTGGGCAAAACATTCAATGGAAAGACAATGACCTGTTCTGCGGATGTTGCCCAATATCTTCTTGTAGATCACTATGTCGCCACCGTTCCCGGAGAGGCTTTCGGTGCGCCTGAAAACCTCAGGCTATCCTATGCTGCATCCATCGGTGAACTGGAGAAGGCTGTAAGCCGGATCAGCAAAGCGTTTGCATAGCGAACTATGTTGACAGTCCGTCGAAGTAAAATATACACTTTGTGGTTCAGCTGGTATTCACGGCGGCAGTTCAGAAAGCATTTTCATTCCGTAAGGGTTTCGGTTCCTCCCGAAACCCTTGCCATGCAGCAACATTATCCGGTCATATTCTACTGCAACCATGCCTACTGGTGGGACGGTTTCTGGTCACAGTTGTGCACGGAAGAGTTTTTCCGTCAGAACCTTTATATCATCATCGAGTATCAGCAGCTCGTCAAACACCGTTTTTTTACCCGTCTGGGAGCTTTTTCCATCGACCGGTCAAGACCGAGAAGTGTGTTGCAAACCCTTGAGTATGCTGCAGATTGTCTGACCGCAGAAAGCCCGAAACAAAATGCTTTATGGGTTTTCCCCCAGGGATTAATCGAGCATGTCGACAAGCAACCCCTCCGTTTTTTCAACGGGACTTCCTCCATTGTCTCGCGTGTGCTTCAGGAAACCGGCGGAATATATCTGGTTTCAGTTGTCAGCCGGATTGAATATCTTGATGACCAAAGGCCCGACTTGTTTCTCTCGTTCAACGTCCCGGAGCTTATCAGCAGGACCGATTATACCGGTCACAAAACCCTGACAAGACATATGCAGGAGAGGACAACCGGCCACCTGTCGTTATTGAAGGAAAAAATAATTGCCAGGGATACGGATGGTTTTACGCTTATGGTCAGAGGGGCGGAGTCGATAAATATAAGGGTCGACCGGCTCCGGAAGTTTGCCGGATCGAGAAAGGAGTAGGGAATTGCAAGTAATGAGGGCATAAAGCCCGGAATAAAGTTGAACTACTATGAGTAATGTGATCTGCAGTTGCATGTTGGGTGATTATGCCGGAGTACGGTTACAGCTTTCCAGAATGCTGCATAAGGAAATTGAGCAGCTTTATGAAGATACTGGGGAAAGTTACAATGCCAACATATGTGAAATTGAACTGAAATGCAGCCACCGCGAGTTTTTTGTTAATCCCACAAATGAAAGCGTTGAAGTCGGAAGGGGGGTTATAGTGGAAGCGGATGGAGGATATGACTATGGTATTGTGTATTCCACCGGTGCTATTGCCGCGAAAAAGATGAAACTGAAAGGGCTCGAGCTGAAAGGAGAAGAACTCGGGACGATACTTCGATTTGCAGAGGAAAAAGATGCTCAGGAATTACGTGAGGTGAAGGAGCGGGAACCTGAGATTCGCAGGATGTGTACCGGGAAGATTAAAAAGCATGGACTGGACATGAAGCTGGTCGATATAGAGCTCCGTCTGGATCAGCAGAAAGTAACGATATTTTACACTGCTACCCACAGAGTTGATTTCCGCTCTCTTGTCAGAGATCTTGCCAGCGAGTTCAAGGCACGAATTCAAATGGTTCAGATTACTACAAGGGAGGAAGCACGGAGAGCGAACAGCTTCGGCGCTTGCGGCTGTGTTCTTTGTTGTTCCAGCTGGATACAGAAAATACATGCGAATCCTTTTGCTGAAAAACAGCATGCAGCAGAGTTCCCTCAGGGAGAAAACCATACCTATAATATTATCGGCCAGTGCAACAGGCCGAAATGCTGTCTGGGTTATTCAAAACACGGTAGTTGCAAGAAACATGACCGGAACGAGAGCTACCCTCCGCTTGGCAGTAAAGTTACAACAGCAGATGGTATGGCAATCATTGAAAGCATTGATCCAGCCGGGAAAAAGATATGCTTGCGCTATCCGGAGGATGGAAAAGAGACGGTGCTTTCTCTTCAAGAGTTTAACGCGATGTTTGTCAAGAAATAAGCTACATGAATCAACACTATACAAGAACCCTCGTTACAACTGCTCTTCCATACGCAAATGGCCCTGTACATCTCGGTCATCTTGCAGGTGTTTATCTGCCTGCCGATATATATGTCCGTTTCAAGCGGCTTCTGGGTGAAGACATCATCCATATAGGCGGTTCAGACGAGCATGGTGTTCCCATTACCATCACTGCCGATAAAGAAGGCATTTCTCCGCAGGATGTTGTCGACCGTTATCATCGCATGAATCTTGAAGCGTTCACAAAGTGCGGCATATCCTTTAACTGTTACGGAAGAACATCATCCGAACTTCATTTTCAGACAGCACAGGAGTTTTTTCGGGAGATCGATGCAAAGGATATTTTCGTCAAGAAAAAAGAGCGGCATTTCTTCGATCCTGAAACAAACAGGTTTCTTTCGGATCGCTATGTAACCGGGACCTGCCCTATATGTAACTATCCCGAGGCAAACGGCGATCAATGCGAACAATGCGGGACTCATTTGAGCCCGCTCGAACTCATAGAGCCCAGGAGCAAGCTTTCCAACGAGGTTCCTGAACTGCGCGAGACACTGCACTGGTACTTTCCACTCGGGAGATTCCAGGAAAAGCTTGAAAACTATGTCCGCGGGCATGACACGGACTGGCGCACGAATGTTCTGAACTATACCCGTACCTGGCTGAAACAGGGGCTTAACGACAGGGCTATAACGAGAGACCTGCACTGGGGCATTCCTGTTCCCGTAGACAATGACGAAGCCATGGGAAAAGTGCTCTATGTCTGGTTCGACGCAGTGCTTGGGTACATATCGTTTACCAGGGAATGGGCTGAAAAACAGGGGGAGCCGGAGTTGTGGCGTCAATACTGGCAAAGCCCCGATTGCCGTGTCATCCATTTTATCGGCAAGGACAACGTTGTTTTTCACACGCTCATGTTTCCGGCTATTATCATGGCATGGAACGAAGGGAGAAAAGAGGGAGTCTATTCGCTTGCCGATAACGTTCCGGCATCCGAGTTCATGAATTTCGAGGGGCGGAAATTTTCCAAATCAAGAAACTATGCCGTCTACCTTGGAGAATTTCTCGAGAAGTTTCCTGCGGATACGCTCCGTTACAGCATCGCAATGAATTATCCTGAAAACAAGGACAGTGATTTCAGCTGGTCTGATTTTCAAAACAGGACCAACGGAGAGCTTGCTGATACGCTTGGAAATTTCATTAAACGCTCCGTTGATTTCACCAATGCAAAATTCAGTGGTGAAATTCCTTACGCTTGTACTGAAGAGGACTGGCTATCTCTGGGGATCGACTGGGAAGACAGTTTCAGGAAACTTGAAAAAGCTTATGAAGGGTTTCATTTCAGGGAGGCTGCATCCTTAACGATGCAGATTGCCCGTTCGGCTAACCGTTTTCTGACCGATTCGGAACCGTGGAAGGCAATCAAGACCGATCCTGATGCAGCGGCAAGGACAATGTCCCTGTCGGTGAACCTCTGCTATACCCTTGCAATTGTCGGCTACCCGGTTATACCCCATACCTCGAACAGGATCTATGCCATGCTTGGCTTCAGTGAAACGCTCGACGATGCTTTGAAAAAAGGCGATGTTTCGTGGGGTATGGCTAAATCTCCACAGTTGGAAAAAGGCCACAGGCTGTCGGCCCGGTCTGAAATTCTTTTCAGAAAGATAGAGGACGAAGACATTGCTCCCGAGCTTGAAAAAATTGAGGGTTTGCTTGCGGAAATCGAAAAAAAAGAAAAAGAAAATACCGGGGATGAGATCCATTTCAAACCGGATATCAGTTTCGATGATTTTCTCAAAGTCGATCTTCGTGTTGCCACCGTGGTAGCATGCGAAAAGGTGAAGAAGGCGGACAAGCTGCTCAAACTGCAGTTAGAGGTCGGCTCGGAAAACCGTCAGGTGCTGGCGGGCATTGCGCAATCCTTTACACCTGACTCCATTATTGGCAAAAATGTTGTGCTGGTGGCAAATCTTGCAGAAAGGAAGATCAGGGGAGAGTTGTCGCAGGGCATGATTCTTGCTGTAGAAGGGAACGACGGCAGGATGAATCTTGTTGAAGTTGACGGAACGGGAATAAATGGAAAAATGGTGCAATAATCTTTTGCATATAGTTGCAGATTCTGTACATTAAGGTACATTAACATCGTGGGGTGGAGCAATTGGTAGCTCGTCGGGCTCATAACCCGAAGGTTGCAGGTTCAAGTCCTGTCCCCACCACTAAGAAAACCATGCATTTCAGCGTGGTTTTTTTGTTGGCACAGGAAATGCCGCCGTGTTCCGGCAAGTTGGGGCATTCAGTTCAGGTAATAGTAATAAGGCAGGAGAACGGTAGTATGGTTAATTAAAAAAAATGTATATTTTATAATACAAGAGCAATATTAAGTGCCCCCATGGCCCATTATATACATATATATATTCGTCAAGTATAACGTTATAACCAATTCAATAGCGATTTGATAGCATAAGAATCAAGTAGTTACAATTTAATCCCCCATGAACTACCTGGTATCTGCCTGTCTGGTGTATTCCTCATTGATGCTTCTGCATAATGCATTTACACCGGGAAAGAAGGCAAAAATATATCTCGCACTCGACATATTTGCGGTAATTGCTTGTATGGCCATTATCATGTTCGGTCTTGTGTGATAGATGATGCATGATGTTCCTGTCGAGGGAGCATGACATGGCTCTCCAGTGATGCTATCTTTTCTCTGCAGAAGTCTATAAAACGAGAACCGATTCATGTCGAGACGCCCTTTCTTCCCGCTTGTATTTTGTGTTGTTTTCTTCGGTATTATTTCTCCCTTTTATCAGCTCAATGCCCAGGAGTTTCTCTATGGTATCGATGTCCTGGAGCGTGGAGGTTTCAAAGAGCTTGAAAATAAAAAGGCAGGTTTGATTACCAATGCTGCCGGAGTGTGTGTTTCCGGGGAGCCTAACTACAAAAAGCTTTTACGTCACCGGATCAGGCTCGAATTTCTCATGTCGCCCGAGCATGGATTCAGTGCAAAGGCCGGTGCAGGGGAAAGCGTCAAAGACGGATTTATCGGTGACAGTCTGAAAATCCATTCGCTCTATGGTTCAAGAAAAAAGCCGGAAAAAAATCTCCTTGAGACTATAGATGTTCTTCTTTTTGATCTTCAGGATGTCGGGGTTCGGTGCTACACCTACATTTCAACCATGCGCTATGCAATGGAGGCCTGCAGTGAGTCAGGCACAACCTTTATAGTCCTCGACCGACCCAACCCCCTGGCTCCGGTACCGGCTGAAGGATTTATGCTGGATCCTGATCATATGTCATTTGTCGGCATGGTACCCGTACCTTTTATACATGAAATGACTGTAGGCGAGATTGCGTTGTTGCTCAAGAATATGCTGTATCCCGATCTTGATCTGAAGATTATCAGAATGAAAGGATACAATCGCTTCAGCTTTTTCGACGAGTATCCCGGAGTGCGTTTTATTTCTCCATCTCCGAACATTCGCGACCTTGAAACGGTACTTGTCTATCCTGCGACAGTGTTTCTCGAAGCTACAAATGTCAGCGAGGGAAGGGGAACGGAGCGGCCATTCAGGCAGTTCGGAGCCCCGTTCATCAATTCCGGTTTCCTGAAAAAGGAACTCGATGCTTTGAAACTTCCGGGTGTTTCGTTTCAGACTGTCCGGTTTGTTCCATCTTCCGGCAAATATAAGGGATTGCAGTGTGAGGGTCTCGCTCTCACCGTTACTGACCGTCTGGTATTTGAGCCGTTCAGGACAGGTGTCGCTATTTTGCTGTCCTTGCAAAAGCTCTATCCGGAGCTTCTTGGTCTGGACAAGGGCGCAGATTTTTTCGATAAACTGGCGGGAAGCTCCCTGTTGAGAAAAATGATTGTGTCAGGCCATTCACTTGAGGAAATTCTCGCTGCATCCAGGTTGCAGGTTCGTGCTTTTGAACAGGAAAATCCTGACCGGTATATCTATGAGAAGTGACTGTTTTCATTGGCTTGACAGCTTGACGGTTGGTTGGCCGGTTGGCATAAGGCGAGAGATAAAGCCATCGAGCCATTGGGCTATCCGGCCATTCGGTCTGCCTTACCGCGGGATGCGGTAACGGCCTTTAATGCCGTTTGGCGAGAGGAGTATCTGCCATATCTGAAGCAGCCGTGCACGAAAAGCCCCTGCGCAGCTGAGAAGGTAGTATTTCCACATTCTGAAAAACCTGTCACTATAGGATACGGACAGCCTGTGGCGGTTTTGCAGGATGTTTTCATGCCATGTCTTCAGAGTGAGGTAATAATCATAAGCGAACACGTGCCAGTCTTCCAGGACAAATTTTCCCTCATATGCTTTAGTTATCTGGCTTGCGGATGGGATCATGGAATTCGGAAAGATATACTTGCTTATCCAGGGATCCGTGCATGTTGACGGTTCGTTTCCTCCTATGGTATGGAGCAGGCAGAGTCCTTCGGCTGACAGGCAACGGTCAATGACCTCGAAATAGCGACGGTAATTCTTGTACCCGACATGCTCGAACATGCCTATTGAGTAAATCCGGTCGTATTTTTCTTGAATTTGCCGGTAATCACAGAGCTTGATTGAAACAGGCTGGTCACTGCAAAATGCACGTGCAAAGTCGGCCTGCTTGCCTGAAACCGTAATCCCGGTTACGTTTACATCGTAATGCTTCGCGGCATACCTTGCGGCCCCTCCCCACCCGCAGCCGATATCCAGAACGTTCATGCCCGGCTGCATCATGAGTTTATCGAAAATCAGGCGCAGCTTGTTTTCCTGGGCTTCTTCGAGATTGCTGCAATTATTCCAGTAAGCACAACTGTAATGCATGCCGGGGTCGAGCATGATCGCGAAAAAGTCGTTGCCGGTATCATAATGTCTTTCGCCGACAGTAAAGGCTCTGGAGGGAATCTGAAGATTGAAAATGTGTCCTGCAATCGACCGCGTTAAGCGACCGAACGTATTGATTTTTTGATTTACACGATTGTGCAGGATTCTGAAAAACAGTTCATCGATCGCGTCACAATCCCACCAGCCATCCATGTACGCTTCGCCGAAACCAAGGTTTCCGTAAGCAAGCATGCGCCGGAAAAGCCGGTTGTCATGAACCCTGATATCCCAGGCATTTGATCCGTTGACGGATATGCCTGCAGGTTCCAGCAGTTTTTCGATCTGTCGTTTACAATGTGTGTCAAACATCTTCAGGGGAAGCTTGGGCGTTGGAGTTCGAAAATGCCTGACTGCCGAAATAGATTTTCTTCATCTGAAAAATAACAATCTTCCAGATGGTACGCCAATGATTATCAATGGTGAAACGGCCTTACAAGAAGTGCTCCGATGCGTTGCTGCACAGGCGAGCTTTCACCCCGAAGACCGATAGCCATATGCCTGATGTCGGGTTTTACTATGAAGCTTCCGAACAGCCTGTCCCAGAAAGAGAGCATGCTTCCATAATTTGAATCATGTTCCGATCGGATAACGGAGTGATGAATACGATGCATAAGGGGCGAAGGTATAACAGCACGCAGCAGTCTGTCAGCAGAAGAGGGGATTGAAACGTTGCTGTGGTGAAACTCTATTACAGGGGTCATAAGCATAGAATAAAGCAGAAGGTCTTCAATTCCTGCACCGATAAGGATGAATACAGGAAAACGAAGCAGTTCGGAAAAAATTATTTCGACATAGTGAAAGCGCCAGGCGGTCGTAACGTCCAGGGACGGGTCGCTATGGTGCACCGAGTGGAACCTCCAGAGGAAATCAACCTCATGATTCAGACGATGCCACATGTACATCCAGAGGTCTACAAGGAGAATGACCAGAATGGTCTGAACATACGCCGGCACTGCAAGCGCTTTCACACCGGCCCATACGGTTTTGGATTCTTGCAGTACTAACGCCATGAGAAGCCCTGAGGGCAAAAGAATCAAAAGGTTGATCAAGGCGATAGAGAGGTTCACCGCTGCGTGTTTTTCCCTGGATTTTCTTCCGGAAAAAAAAGGAACGACTCCTTCGAAGATCCAGAGTAAAAGGCCGCAGATTATGGTGGTTGTGTATGAAAAAGTCTGAAGATTGTCCATTGTATGCATGAAATGATTTACCCTTTTCCCGCAAGCCGCGCCACGGGTGAAAGACAATCGACAGGATGGAAGGACATCAGGATGATTTTTTTGGCCGCCCTCTTTTTTTCTGGGGCTTTATCTGTTTTGATGGAGGCTCTGCGTCCTGTTCTTCCTGAACGATAATACTGTCTTCGTTAAAGTCGGGTGAAACAATCATTTCTATATCACTCTGGTCATTGTTGTTCGGGTGGGAACGGGATTTGGATGAACTCTTTTTTCTGGAACATTTTTTCCCTTTGCCCATGGCCTCGGTCAGGGTCATGACTTCATTGAGGGAGGTGAAAATATAGAGTTGTTTGTCAAGTCCTGCGAGTTTGAGCAGGTCTTTTATCTGCTGACAGAGTGATACAAAGATTGCGAGACCTTCGGATTGATTTGCTTTCTGGTGTGCGAGAAGCATGGAACTGATGCCGCATGAGTCGATAGCCTGCACAAGGGAAAAATCTATAATCAGATTCTTTTTCCTTTTACTGTGCAGCATGTAGTCAATTGAATCGCGAAACGAGCCTGCATGACGTACATCAAAGACCGTCTCTTCAATTTTCAGAATAGTCAGGTCTTTACGGTTTGATACTGAATGTTTCATCTTCACAGCCTTTATAAAAGGCTTAAAACCATTTTTTTGCAGCAACTTACAGAATTGCTCGGAATGGATTGAGAGTGGAGCTTACGGGCGAATATTGCAATGCCCGTGCTGAGTCTGATGTTTGAATGTTGCCGCTTGTTTCAAGTTTCAGGAAAAAGCGCAAATTTTCCAAGAAAAAAGCCGTGTGCCGGCTATTATTCGGGGGTGTTTCAGCTCGATATAACGTGACGGTTTCAGGCATGGTTATAACAGCAGATCAATTCATTGACAAGTTTGTCAAGGCTGGTTTTGTCGTGCGGGGCGGATTTCCACTCAAGATCGAGCCTGTTTCTGAAAAAGGTCAACTGCCTTTTTGCATAATTACGTGTATGCTGCTTGATGAGTTCTACCGCTTTTTCAAGGCTGTGCTCGCCTTCAAAGTATTGGAAAAGCTCTTTATATCCTACAGTTTCCAGGGCATTGACTGAAAGACCGGTCTTGTCTTTTTCGTAAAGCTTGTACAACCTTTCCGCTTCTTCAAGCAGCCCGGAACTCATCATTTCATCGGTTCGCTTGTTAATCCTTTCGTAGAGCTTGTTTCTCGTGAGCGAGAGGCCGACGGGAATGAAGCGCACTGAGGCGCAACACTTTTTTTCCGTGGTCTTGAGTTCGGTAACGGTTTTGCCCGTTATGGCTATGATTTCAAGGCTTCTGACAAGGCGTTGGGTTTTCGATGGATCGAGGGTTGCGGCCTGTACCGGATCAATTGATTGCAGGCGCCGGTAGAGCTCGTCGCTGCCGGCTTTGTTCAGTTCAGCTTCAAGTTCACGCCTGATTTTGGGGCTTTTTGACGGAAGATCGGCGAATCCGTGAAGAAGCCCTTCGATATAGAGGGTCGAGCCGCCGACTACGATGACATCAGTGTTCTTTTCATGGATGGAACGGATTCGCACAATTGCATCCGAAACAAAATCACCGGCATTGTATTCTTCCTCGATCTCTTTCTCGCTGATAAAATGATAGGGTACCTCTTCCAGCATCGCTTGCGAAGGCTTGGCGGTACCGATATCCATTCTGCGGTATATTTGTCTTGAGTCGGCTGAAATGATTTCAGCGCCCAGTTTTTTTGCCGCTGTGTGAGCCAGAGCCGATTTTCCCGAAGCTGTCGGCCCG
The DNA here is from genome assembly GCA_028278005.1 of Chlorobium sp. Classification (GTDB taxonomy): domain Bacteria; phylum Bacteroidota; class Chlorobiia; order Chlorobiales; family Chlorobiaceae; genus Prosthecochloris. The sequence continues at coordinate 15,752 of JANQFD010000140.1, forward strand.
GTTATCACCAGAACCGGTCTTTTTTCCTTAAGGGAGGCAAATGCTTTCATCAAACCAGACCGTGAGTGCGCATAACCGAATAAATGCGTGACAATGGAAGTCCCACGACGTTGTAGTAACAACCTTCTATGCGTTGGATAAAACAGGACATGAAGGGATCCTGAATACCGTATCCCCCTGCTTTGTCAAAAGGCTGCACTGTATCGACGTAATATTGTATTTCCCTGTCGGTCATTGGAGAGATTGCAACCCGTGTTGTAACGCAGTCAGCATGACAGGTCGTACCGTCCAGCAGGGCAAAGCCTGTCATGACTTCATGGACGCTTCCCTGAAGCATTTCAAGCATCCCGCATGCCTCATCACGGGCGGAAGGTTTGCCCAGAGGCATTTCTCCGAAAACCACAGTTGTGTCTGCACCGAGTACAATGGCGTTCTCTTTGTCGGTTCTGTTTTTCAGTACAGCGGCATGTGCTTTTTTTGCCGCGATGCTCATGATATTGTCGGGAATGGAGAGACCGGGATCGAATGTTTCATCGATATCTGCCGGAGCCGTAGTAAACGGTATCTGCATCAGCTTCAGAAGCTCTCTGCGCCGGGGCGACTGCGATGCAAGGATTATATGCACTTCGGACATGTCTGTTCCTTATCGATATGATTCGATCTTTTTTGCCTTTTGACGTTTTACTTTTGCCTTTTTAACTCAGCTTGTTCCAGCCTCTGCGGTTCAGGTCGATATAGATGATTGTTCCGGCACACAGGGCCGCCAGGTAATACAGCATGGCCTGCATCGGCTCTCCGAAAATCAGTTTTCCGGTTCCGAAAAGAATTGAATAAACCAGAATCACTCCGGCAACCCAGTCGCCAAAAAGCCTGAGGAATCCGCTGTCTGATTCTACATGCGGTAACTTGTCGGATATTTTTTTCCAGAATATTCCACCGACCCTTGTCTTCGAATAAAATGTCCGGAGCTGCATTTCATCTGTTGGTGGGGTGGTGTAAGTGACAAGAAGCGTCATGGCAATCGTGAACAGAACGATAATGTACATCGATATCGGAAAGGTGATATCGGTAAACAGCACAAGCCAGGTATATGCTGCGAAAGGTGCGATCATGGAGACTATCTCCGACCATGCATTGAGTCTCCACCAGTACCAGCGAAGGATCAGCACAAACCCGGTTCCGGCTCCGCACTGAATGATGAACTCCCATGCCCCCGTGATGGTTTCCAGAACAAAAAACGTTATGAACAGGGCGAAAAGTGCAACACCCGCCGTGAAAATCCTGGAAATAAAGATATAGTGACCCGATGAAGCATCGGTTTTAACGAAACGTTTGTAGAAATCGTTGACCAGATAGCTGGTTCCCCAGTTGAGGTGGGTGGAAAGGGTAGACATGTAGGCGGCAAGAAACGCTGCAATCAGCAACCCTTTCAGGCCTGCAGGCAATATGGATTGCATGACGTATACGAACCCGTCCTCCTTCTGCTCTGCGGGCAGATCGGGAAACAGTACCAGGCTTGCAAGTCCGACAATGATCCATGGCCAGGGTCTCAGACAGTAATGCGCGATGATGAACCAGAGTGTGGCAAACAGCGAGTTTTTTTCATCTTTTGCGCTCATCATGCGCTGTGCGATATAACCGCCTCCACCCGGTTCCGAACCGGGATACCATGACGCCCACCATTGCATGAAAGCGAGTGCGGCAAACGAGACAAAGGTCATTTGGAGTGTTCCGTTGACGGTGCCGCCGGGATCATCGGTCGCTATGGATGGGAAAAAGTCGAACATCCATGCAGGGAGAGCATTTGTAATACCTCCTGCGCTCGTGATTTCGGGTGCCTGAAGTGCAAGCACGGCAAGAACAATGCAGCCGGTCATGGATATGACGAACTGTATCGTGTCGGTGATGGTTACGCCCCAGAGCCCGGAGAGCCCGGAATACATTGTAGTCAGCAGCACGCAGGCAACAATGGCAAATTCGGGATGAAGACCGGGCAGCATTATCTTGATGATTT
>JANQFD010000151.1 GCA_028278005.1 Chlorobium sp.
AGCGGTGTCGAATGCCAAAGTGGCGGAATTGGTAGACGCGCTGGACTCAAAATCCAGTGGGTGTTTAACCCGTGTGGGTTCGAGTCCCACCTTTGGTACCACAATCCTGCAGCAAAAAACTTCCCGCATGGAAAAAATGTATTCGCCATGGAGAGAGGTTTACATGGAGTCCTTCAAGGACGAAAACCATCCTTTCCATCCCGCAAAAGACATCTTTACCGACATACCTCCTGAAGAGGACGAGGAGCGGTATGTACTGCATCGTGCGAAAAAGAGTTTCATCATCATGAACCTTTTTCCATACAATTGCGGGCACCTGATGGTCATTCCTTTCAAGCAGACCCCTGAACTTTCCGAACTCGACGATGCAACCAAGCTGGAAATCATGCAGCTTACCGATATTTGCATGGAAGCGCTGCGCAGGACAATTCATCCGCATGGCTTCAATTTCGGGGTCAACGTCGGCAAAGTTGCAGGAGGCAGCGTCGATTCACATATCCATTTTCATATCGTGCCCCGATGGGAAGGCGACACGAACTTCATGCCGGTCGTTGGAGAAACAAAAGTGTTGAGCAACGACATGCGACGGCTCTACAAGCAATTACGCGAGACAATACAGGACATAGCAGAGGAGAAAGCCGGGCAATAAGCAATTATGGAACGGCCCGCAAGCCCCATAACCGGAAATACCCGCCCACAAGCCTTCCTGAAGGTTTCAGACCGTCTGGCAGCCGCATCAGGCTGTAAAGAGTGGCAGTTGGTCAGAGATCCCGAATCCGGGCTGATTTATCTTTCTCCCCGCCCGGCTGAAAAGGAGATCGGCGCCTGCTACCCCGAATCGTCTTACGATCCGCATCTTTCGGTTACACAGGCAAAAACCTTGCGGGACAAGTTTTATCTTTCCTTCAGAAATCTTGTATTTGAAAAAAAAGCATCCCTTGTAAAGAAATGCGGCCCTCCCCTTTCCGCTTCCTCAAAAATCCTTGAGATCGGATGTTCCACCGGCGAACTGCTCGAGACGCTTCGCCGAAAAAACGGCATCCCTGCTGAAAACTGTATCGGGTTCGAGAAAAACAACCGCTCGGCCTCGTATGCAAGCAACACTTTCGGCCTTGCGGTCAACAACACCGACTTCTGTGACAGTTCGCCTGCAGATACGTTCGACCGCATCGTTTTCTGGCACACCCTCGAACATATTCACCGGATCAACGAAACTCTCGACAAGGCATCAGAGTGCCTCGAAACAAACGGGGTTATGGTTATCGCCCTGCCGAACGCCGCAAGTTTCGACGCAACCCTTTACGGCAGACACTGGATTGCCTGGGACGCCCCCCGTCACCTTTACCACTTCACTCCGGCAACGCTCGGAAAACTGCTCAACCGGCACGGCCTGGAAATAACCTCCGTGCGCCCCTTCATCCCGGACACCTTTTATAACTGTATCTACAGTGAAGAGAACATCAGGCGGGAAAAGGGCGGTTCAGATCTGCCACATCTTGTAAAGGGAATACTGCGGGGGATGCAAAGCACGCTTGCCGGAGCATGGAATAATGAGCTGTCTTCGACGTTGGTTTATACTGCAAGCCGGTCCTGACCTTAGCCCTGAAGACATTCTCTCTCCACTCAGCTATTACCAACCCGCCTCGACTTTAACCGTCATCACCTATCGCCTGAGGAGGGCAGTCCTCAAGCTGCTCACGGCAAAGATTGATCTCGTCATCGGTTTCCGGTTGCCTGGTGACATATGCAAAGCCCTCTTCATCCGATGCAAAAAAATCAGGTGCAACGACGTAGCAGATTGTACAAGCGGTACAGCCCTCACCGTCCGGATCTTCCGGATCGGTACAGTAAAAAGGCCCGCTAACATTTTGCGGATGCCTCATCTCTTTGTTTGCCATAATTCCTCTCCACCTAAACGGGTTATTATCCCTCCTAATGTTAAAGTTAATAAACTCAAACTTTCGTTGAGCTCATCCTAATGCATCATGGGAAGGTCACAGATCGTCACGATTGGGAAAACAATACTGGCTTATCTACACAATTGAAAAAGAGCGGCTCTATGTAGTGCACCTCAATTAATTTGCTGCGCACCATGATTACCTCGTTGATCGGTGCTCGAAATCCTCATGTACTTCGTGTACACTCCGGTTTCTGCGCTCCGTTCGCCTTGTACTCAAGGCGCTCGCGACAATTTATAGAGGTGCCCTGTAAAGGTTATTGATATCAACCCACATGATTACAGGAGAAAATGACATGAAAAATTACAGAAAAGCGAAGAAAACCGTAGAAGTATCTGTTGGCGAATCTGTTAGAATCATGCGGGAACTTCAGGAACTCAGCCAGTCAGAGCTTGCAAAGCTTACGGGAATACCCCAGTCTACCATTTCGGGAATTGAAAACGACAGAATCAACATAGGTATAGAAAGGGCGAAAGTACTTGCAAGAGCGCTCAAATGCCACCCCGCGGTTCTTGTTTTTCCCGGATGGGAAATCAAAGATGCTGAGGCTGCATAAAAAAGCCGCCTCACCCTATAGCTCGTCCGAAGGGGTTACGGTTCTGCCGAGAGCCTTGTCACATTCGACGCGGGCGATGAGGTAATCGTAAACAGCCTGGAGGTAATTGGTTTTTGCCTTGTTAAGCTGTAGTTCCGCATCGGCAAGTTCGAGCTGAGAGCCGATCCCTTCACGGAAGCGGAGCCTGGTGATTTCATAGCTCCGTTCAGCCGTACGTATTGTCCTCTGCTGAATCTCTATCCTTTCACGGGACTCTTCCAGATCGGACAGTTTCATCTCCACTTCTGCCCGTATGTCCGCCTTGCTGTCTTCAAACCTCGATATGGACTGCAAGCGGCCGAGTTTTGCCTGCTCTACCTGTGAACTTATCCGAAAACCGGCAAAAATCGGAAGGGAAACCTGAAGACCCACCGAGGAGGTTACCGGCCAGTCGGTGTCCTTGATCGACACATTGTCGTCAAACTGGGTTTGTGCCTGTAACTGCCCCACAGCTGTAATCGCCGGAAAACCTTCGGCTCTTGCTGCATTGACATTCTGAGCTTCGGCATCTATCTGCAGTTCGAGCTGCCGGATTTCCGGCCTTGCAGAAAGAGCTTCTGCATATGCCGCCGATATATTGTCCGGATATTCTCCCTGAAGGTACACAAGGGAATCGGCCAGCATAATCTTATCTCCCGGATCCAGACCGATGCTGTTCTTGAGCTGTGTTCTGGCTACCAGTGCGTTATTTACAGCCTGTATGATATCCGGCTTTATGTTCTCGACAGAAAGGAAAGCTTTGAGTGTATCGATATCCGCAGCCACTCCCTCCTGGAAAAGAGCCCGGCTGTCGCGCAGCGCTGTTTCCCACCGTGCTTTGCTTTGTTCCAGTATCGCAACCTGTTCATCGGCAATCAGGACGTTGTAGTAAGCTTTTTTAATGGTGCTGATTACCTCCGCCTTTTTCTGACGATAGGTTTCCTCGCTTATCTTCTTTACCATGGAAGACGCCCGGATTCCTGCTACGGCCTTAAGATTGAATACCGCCTGGCTGAGTGAGAGGGATGCAACCATTGCATTCTCCTGACTGATTTCAAGAGGGGTCAAACGGGCAGGATCACTGCCGGCAATATCAGGAAAGTAAATAACCGCCGGCTCCAGGGTTCTCGTATAGTCGAATCCGGCATCGAGCTGGGGAAGCACTCCAGCCCATGCTTCACGCACCTTTTGACGTGCAATATCACGATCAAGCCGTGCAATCTCCAGATCACGGTTTCGATCAAGTCCTGTTGCAACAGCCTTATCGAGTGAAAGCTTCAGGCGGTCATGCGCCGCATCCTCAATTCCCTCGTCAGCAGCAAACAGTTGAGAAGACAGGAGGACGACAATCGCAACAAACGGATACAATACATATTCCTTGACAGTTCGCATATGTTCGTTAAGAGATGAATGCTTTCGTGAAATCCAGCAAAATATACCCCAAATAGTACGAACCTTCAATACCTCCCCTTCCAAAGCTTTTCAAGTCGCTCCCTGATCCGTTTTTCTCTGCCTTCATCGGTTGGCCTGTAAAAAACCGGGTCAAATCCTTCAGGCATGTATTTCTCCCTGATGAAATGTTCAGGGTAATCATGAGGATATTTGTAACCCTTGCCGTACCCGGCATTTTTCATGAATTTTGTCGGAGCGTTCCGCAGGTGCATCGGCACGGAAACATCCTGATGCTCTGCGGCATAACGCTGTGCCTCATGTATCGCGCGGTAGCTTGCATTGGATTTCGGACACCCGGCCAGATAGGTCACTCCCTGCGCCAGGTTGATTCTCGCTTCGGGCAACCCTATCACTTCAACCGCATGGAAAACCGAAACCGCAAGTGTAACCGCATAAGGATCGGCGTTTCCGACATCCTCACTGGCGAAAATCACCATTCTGCGAGCTATGAACTTCGGATCCTCACCACCTTCCAGCATCCTCGCAAGCCAGAACAGGGACGCATCAGGGTCGGATCCCCTCAGGGATTTGATAAAAGCCGATATGATATCGTAATGCGACTCCCCTTTTTTGTCATAGACAGGGATTTTTTTCTGCAGTGCGCTTTCAAGCAGGCTTCTTGAAATATGGACGGGAAGCTTCGATGTTTCGGTCATGGAAAGAGCAGCCTCGACAGCATTCAGCGCTTTTCGGGCATCTCCCCCCGCAAAGTGGAGAAGAAAATCCCAGTCATCGATAACGATCCGGAGGGGTGCAACAGACGGGTCGTTTGCAAGTGCCCGCCTGACAACAGCTTCTATGTCTTTGTCCTGAAGAGGGTCGAGTATGTAGACCTGCATGCGGCTCATCAGAGCTGCGTTCACCTCGAAAGAAGGGTTTTCGGTCGTCGCTCCGATCAGCACAACAACCCCCTGTTCGATCGCGTGCAGGAGCGAATCCTGTTGCGCCTTGTTGAAACGGTGGATCTCGTCTATAAACAGGAGCGTCTGGCGATTTTCCATGCGTTGTGCCGATGCAGCAAGGTCGAGCGCCCTGCGCACGTCCTTTACACCTGCGTCAACAGCCGTGAGAGAATCAAAACGAAAATCAAGTGAGTGTGCACATATTTCAGCAAGAGTTGTTTTGCCCGAGCCCGGCGGCCCCCAGAATATCATGGAAGGAAGGCGCCCCTGGGCAATAAACTTCCTCAGAGGCCCTTCTGCGCCGATAAGGTGCTCCTGACCAAACATTTCATCAATGCTGACCGGTCGCGCCCTTTCGGCAAGGGGCCGGAAACGCGATTCAGGCTTACCTCCCGACTCTAAACCGAAAAGATCCTCCTGATTCTTTTTGTCTGCACACATCAGTATCCCAGACCGGTTAACCAGTCTTCACTGATTTTCCCGGAGCTTTTCCCCGAATTATTCAGAAGTTCCTGCTGCCGTGCGATATATTTACCGAGAATGTCAAATTCGAGATTTACCCGGCTGCCTTCCTTGAGGTTCTCAATGGTGGTATTCTCGAATGTGTACGGTATAATCGCAACCGTAAAACCGTTTTCATCGACATTTGCCACCGTAAGGCTGACACCGTCGATCGCAATGGAACCGACCCGCACAATGAAAGGTTGAAATGCTTCAGGAAAGCTGATCTGTACTTCCCTGCTCCCCCCCAGTTCATACACACCCTGAACCTTGCCGACGCAGTCGACATGCCCCTGGACAAAATGGCCGCCAAGCCTGTCCGAAGGTCGCAGTGCCCTTTCGAGATTAACCGCCGTACCCGGAACAAAAGAACCAAGTGTGGTTTTTTTCAGGGTTTCCTCTATGGTATCGACATCGAATGTGTTGTCTCCGAGAGCCACAACCGTCTGGCAGGCTCCGTTGATCGCCACGCTCTCATCGATTGCCAGGTCATCGAACTCCAGTACGTTCTTGTAACGCACCGTCATGCGAAGGTTGGTTCCCTCTTTTCGGATTCCAGCTATCGATCCGATATCTTTGACAATCCCGGTAAACATGCGGTATTACACCATCGCCTTCAAAGCGGCTTCGTAGTCCGGCTCCTGGGTTATTTCAGGAACCTGTTCGGCATAAATAACTTTCCCCTCGTTATCAACAATAACCACGGCACGGGACAGGATTCCTTTCAGCGGGCCGTCAGTCATGGTAACCCCGTAATCGTTACCGAATTCCGGCGAACGGAACACGGACAATGAAACGACATTGTCAATACCTTCCACTTCGCAAAAGCGCTTGTGCGCAAAAGGCAGGTCTGCAGAGATGCAGAGTACCACGGTATCCGGAATGCTCGATGCTTCAAGATTGAAACGCCTTACGGAAGCCGCACAGACAGGAGTATCGAGGCTCGGGAAAATGTTCAGCACGATCCGTTTTCCGGCAAAATCCGCCATGTTGGCCTCGGACAGGTCTTTATTTACGAGGGTGAACGATGGTGCGGCTGTACCTACTCCCGGCAGCTCGCCCGCAGTTGTGACAGGGTTTCCCTTCAGTGTAATCTGGGCCATATTTTTTTCCTTGTTTTAACTTCAAAAGATTGCATTCAATACAGTGAACCGTAAAGGATTCTCAAGGGCACCGCTCTACGCAGCAATTGCAGCGTGGAATACATAGAGGTGTCCTCAAAAGAACAGTACGGAGAACAGGGAAAAAGCAGACAAAGTTCCCGTTACGGACACACAATGTGCTCCAGAGATTGGTTTTTTTGTTTGCCCACTACCTACTGAGAGAATGTCGAATGATTTCTTCTTTGCCGATTGCTGACTGCCTACTGAAGACTGCCGACTGATTCCCTCAGTCCCACAATCCCCTGCCCCTCGAAATACTGTACTTGCCTGAGCCCAGAAAAACAATTGCCAGAGAACCGAAAAGATAGAGAAACTGCAGTTCAAGCGCATGACCGCCGTGCTGGGTCAGGGAAAGCAGTTCTCCGGAATGGACAAGATAGATCGCCGCAACCATCACAAACGCCTCAAGTAACGCGGCGGGACGGGAAAAAATCCCGAGAACGACAAGCAGTGGAGCCAACACCTCTCCAAGCAGCACCCCATAGGACAGGTACGTCGGAAACCCGGCATCGGCGAGAGTCTTCTCGATAAACCCGAGCCCGTTTTGCACCTTGTGGATTCCGTGAAACAGCATCAGTCCCCCTACAGGAAGACGAAGCAGCAACTTGCCCAGATCGTTGTTATGCATAATACGGTCAATCATATCATTAGAAAAAAAACCGGACTGTCCCACGGAGAAGGAACAGCCCGGTTTTAAGGATGTTGTTTACGTTCAAACCAGAAAAATCACAACCTCTTCTTCACTTATTTTGCAGTGAATTTGAAGTTGTAGATTGCACCAACTGAAAGAACGTACGGTGCATTATCCGACTCGAGATCTGCATAGCTCGCCATTGCATAGACCTGAGCATTGTCGAGAACGTTATAGAATGCACCACCGGCGATCCCGAACCCTTCAGCTGCTCCGTCATCAACATAACCGAGCGACAGCGACAGATCGGTATCATCCAGCATAGCCGTACCGGTTACATACAGATAGCTGACGTCATCCAAAACACCAACATCGATGTTTTCGTAGGAAACACCTGCTTTCCAATCTTCGCATTTGTAGGTTGCATAAGCGCGGATAGCGTTACCGTCAACAGCAATACCTGGATATACACCGGCATCTTCAGGGTTGTCGGCATAGACAGCACCGATATTTACACAGCCGCTGTTGTACGATCCACCAACAAGGTATGCGAGTTCATTTTCATCAGTGGCGTCCTCAAATGCGATACCACCGACAAGTTTG
>JANQFD010000029.1 GCA_028278005.1 Chlorobium sp.
GGTCATAAGCCTTTCAAGCCTGTAGGGCTTCGATACGGCAAAAACTGCGGCAATAGGCGTCAGGAAAAGCCATGTAACCAGAAGATGCTTGACCCTTACACCTCCGAGAAACATCAGGGCAAAACCTATGAGAGCCACCAGAGACGCGGTACTGAAATTCGGCGCAAACGCAATAAGCGCAACCATGCACATAAGCAGGGTTATAAGGGGATAGTAGCTTTCATATTTATTCTTGAGATCCTCTTTGTCGGTTATCAGCCTTGCAAAGTGAAAGATCATGGCATATTTGGCAAAATCCGACACCTGGAAGCTTATTGGACCGACCGGAATCCATCGGGCCGCCCCTTTAATAACCCCTATGAACTTCAGGAACAGGAGCGCGGCAAGCAGCAAGACACTCAGGAAAAAAAGATACTTGCTGATTTTTTTGAATATCCGGTAGTCGAAAGAAGAAAACACGATGATGGTAACAACACCAAGAAGCGAAAAAATCACCTGCTTCCACAGAAAATATTCCGGGTTGGCATACTTCCTCTGTGCCCACCCTGCCCCGCTGCTGTACACGACAAGAATACCGATACACATCAGCAGCACAACAATAAACAGCAGCAGTTTGCCGGCAACACTTTTTGTCTCGAACGGTTGATCGGCCTCCTGATACAGCTCGGCCCCCGTCAAGCCTTTCCAGGTTTTCATTCAGCAATCTCCCGGATTTTTTGTTTGAACTTCATCCCCCTTTCCTCGAAATTTTCAAACATGTCAAAGCTTGAGCATCCCGGAGAAAAAAGAACCGTCTGGCCCGGCATGGCATAACGAAGAGCCTGTTTCACTGCGTCATCGAGTGAAGCAGCATGGACCACCCGGACAAACGGACTCAGCTCAACAGCAAACTTTTCCTGCGACTCGCCGAACACCACAAGCATGTCGACCTTTTCGCGCACCTGATCGTGCAGTCTGCTGAAATCCCCTCCTTTTTCCCTTCCTCCGGCTATAAGTACAAGTTTACCCGGAGTGGCCTCTATGGCCTTGGAGAGCGCGTTCAGGTTCGTGGACTTCGAATCATTGATCCAGTCAATCTCCCCTATCGTCCCCACATATTCCTGTCGATGTTCAACGCCGCCGAACTGCGCAAGCGCCTGCCGGATCGACTCTTTTGCAACACCCGTCACGCTTGCAGCAGCAATTGCCGCAAGAGCGTTTTCAAGGTTATGCCGTCCCCTGAAACACCGGTTGACGAGGTCGGCAGTTCTGATAATATTCCTCTTCTCGCCCCCGGTCACCATTGCAAGCCACTCTCCGTCTGCCGTTGCATAGTCGCACCCTGCGGCAGCAGCGAGCCGGTTATCGAGGCTGAACGGCACGAGCTTGGGAGAAATGTTTTTCCTGTCGCTAAAGTGCTCGCGGAGCATCTCGTTATCCAGGTTGTATACCAGGCTGTCCGAACTGCCCTGGTTAGCATAAATCCTGTACTTTGCTTCGGCATAGCGCTGCATGCTTCCTTCGTAACGATCGAGATGATCGGGCATGATGTTGGTAATAACCGCAACATCCGGCCGGAATGTATCGCATCGCTCGAGCTGATAACTGCTGAGTTCAACCACGGCAATATCTCCAGAGCGCATCTCTCCTACGACCGAGGAAAAGGGAACGCCGATATTGCCCGCCTTGAAAACCCTGTGTCCCAGGGCGGATGCATCCGCATCGCAAATTGCCGCAATCAGTGTTGCCGTGGTTGTCTTTCCGTCTGTTCCGGTCACCCCGATGATGCGAGCGGAACAAAACCACGACGCCGCTTCGATTTCACTGAACAAGGGGATTCCTTCTTTCTCGATACTCCGTATAACCGGTACGCCTGAAGGGATGCCGGGACTTACAATACAAAAATCCGCGTCGAGCACTTTACCGCTGTGAACGCTCTGCTCGTATGCGATGCCTCTTCTGTCGAGCAGGTTTCGTTCAGGTTCTCCAACAGGCGCGGAATCACTGACAAAAACCGTTGCGCCCTTTTCCTGAAGAAGCAGTGCCGACGCTATGCCGCTCCTCTTCGCACCGATAATGCTGACACGTTTACCCTCAACCAGACTCGCGTGCATGCTCACCTCAACTTTAAAGTCATCAGGCTTGAAAGGAAAAACAGCAGTGTAATTATCCAGAACCGAATAACTATCTTCTCCTCCGCCCAGCCCTTCATCTGGTAGTGATGGTGCAAGGGCGCCATAAGAAATATTCTCCTGCCCTCTCCGTATCGCCACTTGGTAAACTTGAACCAGCCGACCTGCATCGAAACGGAAAGCGTCTCAAGAAAAAACGTTCCGGCGAGCACCGGAAGAAGCAGTTCCTGTTTGATCAAGAGGGCAATTACAGCAATGGCACTGCCAAGCGCCAGCGACCCCGTATCGCCCATAAAAATTTCAGCGGGATGAGAATTGAACCAGAGGAACCCGACACAGGCCATAACGATTGCCATACTGACCACGACCACCTCACCGCCTCCGGGAATATAGGCGATATTGAGATAGTCGGCATAGACCGTGTTGCCGGTGAGATAGGCGAATCCCCCGAGACCGAACACAACAATGCCCGAAGTACCTGCAGCGAGACCGTCAAGCCCGTCGGTCAGATTCACCGCGTTTGATACCGCGGTAATAATAAAGACTACCAGAGGGATATACCACCAGCCGTAATTGATCATCAAATCCTTGAAAAAGGGAATCGTGGTCTCGGAAAGCAGAACGGAAAACGCCGGGTCGAACCATGTATAAAGCCCGATAAACAATCCGAGCGATACCTGACCGATAAGCTTGTATTTTGCCGCCAGGCCGCCCTTGATTTTCAAAACAACCTTCCGGTAGTCATCGACAAAGCCGATAGCTCCCATCCAGAGTATCGAGACAAGTATAAGCCAGACGTAAGGGTCGTCAATTCTTGCCCAGAGAACACAGGAAACGATCACCGAGAAAATGATCAACGTTCCCCCCATCGTAGGCAGCTCTTTTTTCTTCTGCCGATGCTCAGGGGGGGCTTCCTCCTTGACGGGCTCGATATACTTCGACTTCAGATACCGGATAAGCCTCGGGCCTGAAAAAATAGTGATAAGCAGGGATGTAATCGCGGCAGCGCTTGCCCTGAAGGTGATAAACTCTATAACCCCGAACCCGGGCGGGTCGAACACTTCGTTGATATATTGCAGAAGGTAATACAGCATAAAATGAGATACCGGTTATTGTTCGAGACCATAAGATTGCATCAGCCCGTCGACGAATCGTTCCATCCTCATACC
>JANQFD010000070.1 GCA_028278005.1 Chlorobium sp.
GAGGACAGGGGACTCAGTGTCGCATTGAAACCTTCTGTTTCATTTCCTACAGGGGATGAAAAGAGAGGGCTGGGTAACGGTGAGGTTTCCGGCGGCACAGCAGTGCTTGTCTCAAAGGAAGGTGTGCTCGGCAGCCTGCATCTCAATCTGGGATATATGCGTAACGAGTACGGCCTGGATCAGGACGACCTGCTGTTGCGCAGCAATATCTGGCATGCGTCTTTTGCAGGCACGATCAATCTTACCGCCTCCATGACCGGTGTTTGTGATATCGGTATCGAAACCAATCCTGAAGCGGGTAATGACGATCACCCGGCCTTTCTTCTCGGGGGAGTGATTTATTCGATAACCAATGACTTCGATATCGATGCGGGTGTTAAATGGGGGTTGAATGACGCTGAAGCCGACACCACCTGGTTGACAGGGTTGGCGTTGCGGTTCTGAGCGCTCCTGTTGAAGTGGCGCTTAGAGAATGAATTCCAGGTCATAGCTGCCCTCGATGCTTTCAGAAACGAAGGGTTTCAGTTCATCGAGAAAGCGCAGGAATATCCGGGGATCGATTTCTCTCCAGTATGCGGCCGCAGCCGGAGTATCCTGCCATCCGAGGAGCGTTTTCTCCTTTTTTCCCGGATCGATCTTCTGTTCGGCTTTCCTGAGTATCGAAAGCATTTTTTCCAGCTGGCTGTTGTGCAGGAATGCTTCGTCCCAGCTGTCCAGGCCATGCCCGGTTTCGGAAACAAACGTCAGTGCATTGAGGGACTCCACGAGATCGTAATGAAAGAGGGCGGTATGGTCGTGTGCCGATATTTCCAGCGTTCCGTAGGTGCGGTATTCACTGTCGTTGAGGCGAACCCGGTTTATTGTTCCGGTTCTGTATATAGAGAGTTCCCGGTGAAGGGGGTTTGTATCGTCTATGAGAATATGTGTTACGTCCATTCTTGAGAGAAAGTCAAAATTCAATAGTAAAAAGATTACCCCATTTGTCGGAAACCCGATCCCGACCCTGATCTCCGAAAACTGCCAACTGATTCCCCTCTCGTCACTCTGTGAGGTGTAGAAACCTTTAGCAGTGCATTATGGTTTTGCTTAAGGTTAATTGGTTTTAAGAGGCTATCTTTATATACTTATCTTAGCCGTGAATTGAGTTCGGCGTTATTCCTCGAACGTTACAATCCTCCTGCAACCGGCTCGATTCAAATGTCTATGAACAGGTTTTGTTAGCGTATGGTATGCACAGTAGAGGGTTTTTACTAAACATTTATTCAACAATATAGCAAGAGAATGGAAGGAAACTTTTCAAACAGAGTTCAGGATGTCATCCGCCACAGCCGGGAGGAAGCTCTGCGGCTGGGTCATGAATATATAGGTACCGAACATCTTCTTCTGGGTTTGATCAAGGAGGGGGAAGGCATTGCCGCAAGGATTCTTAAAAACCTCAATATAGATCTCTACAAGCTCAAGCAGAAGATCGAGGAGAGTACTCACCAGAAAGTAGCTGCTGCTCAGATGGGTAACGTTCCCCTGACCAAGCAGGCGGAAAAGGTACTGAAAATAACCTATCTCGAGGCTAAAATCTGCAAGTCGAACATTATCGGGACGGAGCATTTGCTGCTTTCCATTCTGAAAAGTGAAGACAATGTAGCCGCCGAGATACTGGAACAGTTCGGCGTTAACTACGACGCGGTGAGAAACGAGTTGATGACAATCACAAGCGGTAAAAGCGATGCCGGGGAGTCTTCAATGGAAGGCGCATTTTCATCCGGATCGGAAAAATATCCGAAGAAAGCCGATCCGAAAAGAGGAGAGCGCACAAAAACTCCGGTGCTGGATAATTTCGGCAGGGATATCACCAGGCTTGCGATGGATGACAAGCTTGATCCGATCATAGGCCGTGAAAAAGAGATCGAGCGCGTGGCGCAGGTTCTGAGCCGGAGAAAGAAAAACAATCCGGTCCTGATAGGTGAACCGGGAGTGGGCAAGACAGCAATTGCCGAAGGACTTGCATTGAAGATTGTTCAGCGAAAGGTATCCAGAATACTGTATGACAAAAGGGTTGTAGCCCTCGATCTTGCAGCGCTCGTGGCAGGTACGAAGTACCGGGGACAATTCGAGGAACGCATGAAGGCCCTGATGAACGAGCTCGAGCGTTCCCGCGATGTGATTCTTTTTATCGACGAGCTGCACACCATTATCGGTGCCGGGGGAGCATCGGGCTCGCTTGACGCCAGCAATATTTTCAAGCCGGCACTTGCCCGGGGCGAACTGCAGTGCATCGGTGCGACAACACTGGATGAGTACCGCCAGTACATAGAGAAAGACGGTGCGCTCGACAGGCGCTTCCAGAAAATCATGGTGGAGCCGACCACGGTTGATGAAACGATTCAGATTCTGCATAACATCAAGAGCAAGTATGAGGCTCACCACCATGTGAGCTATCATGAAGAGGCTATTGAAAAAGCGGTAAAGCTTTCGGAGCGTTACATAACAGACAGGTATCTGCCCGACAAGGCTATTGATGTAATGGATGAAGCAGGTGCACGGGTTCATCTGAGCAATATCCACGTTCCCAAGAATATCCTCGATCTCGAAGAGGCTGTCGAAGAGATCAAGTCCGAGAAAAACCGCGTTGTACGAATGCAGAACTTCGAGGAGGCGGCGAAACTGCGGGACAAGGAAAAAACACTGCTTGATTCGCTGGAGCAGGCCAAACAGGAGTGGGAAGAACGTGCTGCCGAAACGGTGTATGACGTTACCGAAGCCGATATTTCCTCGGTTGTTGCCATGATGACGGGCATACCGGTTATAAAAGTTGCCCAGTCCGAATCGAAAAAACTGCTCAACATGGCCGACGAACTGAAAAAAGAGGTTATCGGTCAGAGCGAAGCAATCGACAAGATCACCAGGGCCATACAGCGTACAAGGGCAGGTTTGAAAGACCCGTCAAGGCCTATAGGTTCTTTTATATTTCTCGGGCCGACCGGAGTCGGCAAGACAGAGCTTGCCAAGGCGCTGACCCGTTATATTTTTGACAGTGAGGATGCCTTGATCCGGGCCGATATGAGCGAGTATATGGAGAAGTTCTCCGTCAGCAGGCTGGTCGGAGCTCCTCCCGGATATGTCGGTTACGAGGAAGGCGGACAGCTTACCGAGAAAGTCAGAAGAAAACCGTATTCGGTTGTACTCATAGACGAAATCGAAAAGGCTCATCCGGATGTGTTCAATATTCTCCTGCAGGTGCTCGATGAGGGTGTCCTTACCGATGGACTTGGCCGAAAAGTTGATTTTCGCAATACCATCATTATCATGACCTCCAACATCGGCGCAAAAGATATCAAGAGCATCGGCAGTGGAATGGGGTTTGCCTCGGGGGACGCTGAAGAGAACAGCTACAAGTCGATGAAATCTACCGTCGAGGATGCGTTGAAGCGGGTTTTCAATCCGGAGTTTCTCAACAGGATTGACGATACCATTGTTTTCCACCAGCTCGAAAAGAAGCACATTTTCGAGATTATCGACATCATCGCAGGCAAGCTTTTCAAGAGACTGCACGACATGGGCGTCGAAGTTACGATAGACGACAAGGCCAAGGGATTTCTTGTCGAAAAAGGCTACGATCAGAAGTTCGGAGCCAGGCCGTTAAAACGGGCGATGCAGCGCTATGTCGAGGATTCGCTCGCCGAGGAGATGTTGAAAGGCAAGTTTCCTGAAGGAAGCACCGTGAAGATTTCCTACGACGAGAAGAATGACAAGCTGAAGTTTACGAAAGCAGCGGATACTTCGGCCAAGGACAAGCAGAAGCAAGCGGTCGACGGGGAGGTAACCGACGGCAAGAAAGAGTAAAACAAAAGGCAGCTGAGTTTCAGCTGCCTTTTTTGCTTGATGGGTAGATGGTTGGATAGACTGCTCACTGAAGACTGCCGACTGATTGCTATGGTTTCGGGTGATCCCTGACCGTTGCAAGTGACTGCTGCAGCAGTTCATCCGGCAAAGGGTAATCTTCCAGCCTTCCGGACATAAACGCCTCGTATCCCTGAAGGTCCATGAGCCCGTGACCGGACCAGTTCATCAGAATAACCTTTTCCTTTCCTTCCTCTCGTGCCCGGTTTGCTTCGCGGATGGTCTGTGCTATTGCATGGGATGTCTCGGGAGCAGGTATGAACCCTTCAGAATGTGCAAACAGCAGTGCCGCCTTGTAACATTCTGTCTGTGGTAGAGCCGTTGCTTCTATGAGGCCTTGCTGCAAAACATGACTGACAAGGGGAGCCATACCATGATAGCGAAGTCCGCCGGCATGAATTGCAGGAGGGATGAATTCATGTCCGAGACTGTGCATCGCCAGTAAAGGGGTCATTTTAGCGACATCTCCGGAATCATAAATATACGGGCCTCTTGTCAGGGTCGGACAGGCTTCCGGTTCGGTGGCAATAACGCGTATCTCTTTGCCGTTGATCTTGTCATGGATAAAAGGAAAGCTGATGCCTGCAAAATTCGATCCCCCACCGGCACATCCTATAACGATATCCGGATACGCATCTATTTTTTCAAACTGTTTTTTTGCTTCGAGCCCGATGATGGTCTGGTGCAGCATGACATGGTTCAGCACGCTTCCGAGTGAGTAGCGGGTATCTTCCCGTTGAACGGCTTCTTCGATCGCTTCGCTTATTGCTATCCCGAGGCTTCCCGGGGTATCCGGTTGTTCCGAGAGGATTTTGCGGCCGATCTCCGTTGTGTCGCTTGGGCTCGGGATACAGTCGGCTCCCCAGGTTTTCATCATGATTTTCCGGAAAGGCTTCTGGTCGAAGCTGATTCGTACCATAAACACCTTGCATTCGATCCCCACAAGCCTGCAGCTCATGGCAAGTGCGCTTCCCCACTGACCGGCACCGGTCTCTGTGGTCAGATACCGGATGCCGAATTCCCTGTTGTAATAGGCTTGTGCAACCGCGGTGTTGGGTTTGTGGCTGCCTGCCGGCGATACCCCTTCATTCTTGTAGTAGATCCTCGCAGGTGTCTTCAGTGCCTTTTCAAGCCGGGTTGCCCTGTAGAGGGGCGAAGGACGCCAGAGCGTGAGGATTTCCAGAACAGGTTCGGGAATGGTGATCCAGCGTTCGGTGCTGAGTTCCTGTTCAATAATGTTCATGGGGAAAACCGGGGCGAGGTCATCCGGTTTTATGGGTTTGCCGTCCATGCCGACCGGTGGAGGAAGTGGTGTCGGGAGATCCGCCTGGATATTGTACCACTGGCGAGGCATTTCGTCCTCGTTTAACAGGATCTTTGTTGGTTCTGAACTCATGAGATAGTCATCTTGGTGAGAAAGAAACAAGGCGAAGGATATGTCGGATGCCGGAGATGCGCATGAAAAACATGTTGGTTTTACCGGACATGGTGCCGAAGGCGGGGATCGAACCCGCACGTCCATTGCTGAACACAGGATTTTAAGTCCTGGGCGTCTACCAGTTCCGCCACTTCGGCAGTATGCTCCTTGGTAGCAGGACGATCAATTTAATATCTCCACGGTAATTAGCAAAAAGGGATGCTGTGTTTCAGGTGCCGGTTATCACAGTTGCCTTACTCTTTCCCGGTGAAATGATCGAAGCCTTCGATGGTTTCCAGATCGATGGTCATACCGTAAATATCCTGCAGCAGCATTCCCTCGTCGGCAGGGGTTATCCTGCCGATAACCGTGATGTCGCGATGCGGTGCTATCAGGTCGGCCTGATCGCTTTTCAGGGTGAAAAGCAACTGATAATCTTCCCCGCCGCTCAAGGCGTAGTTCACCGCATCCTCCTGAAACTCGTCTGCAATGTGCCGTGCCTGTGGAAGGATGGGGAGTTTTCCTTCCTCGATAATGGCTCCGACCTCTGATCTTCTGCAGATATGAAGAAGGTCGGGAGCAAGGCCGTCCGATATGTCGATCATCGATGTCGGGATAATATTGTGCTTGTGAAAAAACTCGATGATATCAATGCGCGCTGCAGGGAGGAGCTGCTGCCGTATGGCCTCGTCATATTCCTTGAGATTGCTCAGAATATCCCGCTCGTAGGATTCACCGTGCCTCAGGTGCTCTACCATGATACCTTTTTCCCGAGTGAGAACTTTCAGGCCCGCCGCAGCTCCTCCAAGGGATCCGGTAACACAGACAAGGTCGCCGGGTTGAGCGCCTTTACGGAGCGTCAGATGTTCTTTAACCGCTTCACCTGTAACGGTAACCGAGATAACGGTGCCGTTCAAAGACATCGAGGTGTCTCCTCCGGCAAGGGCGGTTTTATAGAGCCGGGCAGCTTCACTCATGCCGTTGTAAAGCGTTTCGACAAACGTGACGGAAGATTTGGACGGCAGCGCAATCGAAACAAGAGCGTAACGAGGGCTGGCGTTCATTGCACAGATATCCGAAATGTTAACGCTGATTGCCTTGCTGCCAAGATGCTGAAGCGGGGTGGTCAGCAGGTCAAAATGAACATGCTCGACCAGAAGATCGGTTGTGGCAACCTGTACTTTTGAGGGCGACAATGCATAAACCGCACAATCGTCTCCGATACCTTCCGCAATCCCGGGGACTGCTTCGAGTGTTGGTTCGGCAATCCCTGCAATACGTTCTATAAGCCCAAATTCACCGATATCCGAAATAGGTTTAAGCGACATTTTCTGTAAATTCAGTTTTTATTGGAAAGTAAACAGGCAGACTGAATCCTGAAATGACCGGCAAACCGGTCGTCCTCGATAAACAACCGGAAAAAAATCAGCTGCAGGCACCGGGCATGGTTTTGTTTTTTTGGATGGTTCGTCAAAGTAATGCCGGAACGAGGAAAAGAGATACAGTAAGAAACATAGGTAATTTGTTGCTCAAATGGGTTTTTTCGACAAGTTAAAAATATCCCGGCTCAAGGAAGGATTGACAAAAACCCGTGAATCCTTTCAGGATAACATCTCCAAACTTACCAAAGGCAGAACCGACATCGATGAAGAGTTTCTTGAAGAGCTCGAGAATATCCTGATTGCGGCTGATGTAGGGGTGGAGACGACGCTCAGTATTATCGATCGTATTACCGAAAAGGCGGAAAAGGAAACGTACCGTTCGGAAGATGAACTGAACGGGATGCTGATGCAGGTGATGGCAGAGATGCTCTTGGAAACCACCGAATGGCATCCCGTGGATTTCGATGCCGAGCTGCCCGCTAAACCATATGTCATTCTGATCGTCGGGGTCAACGGGGTCGGCAAGACAACCAGCATCGCAAAACTGGCATATAACTATAACAAAGCAGGGAAAAAGGTGATTATTGCTGCGGCTGACACCTTTCGTGCCGCTGCGGTAGAGCAGTTGGGGATCTGGGCACAAAGGGCGGGCGTTCCCATGGTCAGCCAGGGTCAGGATGCAGATCCGGCGTCCGTGGTTTTCGATGCCGTCAGTTCGGCGGTTGCCCGTGATGCTGATGTCGTTCTTGTCGATACCGCCGGGCGTCTGCACAATAAAAGTCACCTTATGCAGGAACTTGCAAAGATCATGAGGGTGGCGAAAAAGAAAATTCCCGATGCTCCTCACGAGGTGCTCCTCGTACTGGACGGCACAACCGGTCAGAATGCCGTTGCCCAGGCAAAGGAGTTTACCAAATGCGTACATGTTACCGGCCTGGTTGTTACCAAGCTTGACGGAACGGCGAAGGGAGGCATTGTGCTGTCAATATCGCGGGAACTCGAACTCCCGGTTAAATATATCGGTGTCGGAGAAAAAATCGACGACCTCCAGATGTTCGATCGCGAAAAATTTATCGAGGCGCTACTGGGAAAGTGAGAAGTAGTGGCGAGAAGGAGTCAGTCGGCAGTCCACAGTTGGCAGTAGGCAATGTTAAGCATGGTCGATAGCGACTCCGACGGCGACGGTGAATCCCGAAAGAAGGAACAATCGGAGATCGGGGTCGCTATCGGGTTTCGGAATCGAATGTATTTCTTTGCGGTAACCGGAGGTACGTTCAGCTTAATAACTGTCGACTATTTCAGGACGGGACATGGCCACTGGCTTCTCTTCACTTGTCACTCGCTACTTTTTTACCGAGCAGTCCGGGTATTTTTTTCTCGAGCGCGGCAAGGCACGAACCAAGGTTTTTAACTCCGAGAAGATGGGTCGCTTTTACGGCATCCCCTGCTCCGAGTCCCGGGAAGATGATGAACGTCTCTTCAAGCGATTCGGCAAGGTCCGCCAGAGCGGGTTCCATCCTGGAAGGCGAACGGATGATAAGTATTCCGGTGATTTGAGCGTATCGGCTGTCGAGCAGGTAGTCGATATGCCAGTGCAGGTTTTTTTTTACGGGTGGTTTGAAGTTCGCGGGTGCAAGAGAGTTTTCCTGAAAAAAACGTATCATTGAATCCCTTGTTTTATGAGGGGGCTTGCCGCTTGAACGCGAGGCATGTCTGACAAGCCTTCGTGCAAGGGGGATGGAGGATAAACCGCCTCCGAGAGCGGACCCGATGTAAAGATAGCTGCCCGGTTCGAGGAGTATTTTCCGGCCGCCCTGAAATTTTCCGAAAGAGAGGCGCAGTGGTTCAGAAAGGGATATGGTAAGCATGTAGGTGCCCCGGGGGGAATCGTTTCCAAAACATTGTACCCGCATAGGTCCGATGGTTTGTGTTTTCGGAAGAACTACA
>JANQFD010000090.1 GCA_028278005.1 Chlorobium sp.
CGCCGCAGTTCAAACCACCACAGTACAGGCAACACCGCCAGAAGCAGGAGCCACCAGGGATGAGCGAACGCAAACATCGCTGTATTGGAAAACAGTTCCTGCATCATCGCTTTTCAGGAAAAATGCATAAAAGTGTACGGAGGAGCTGTATATGATGTTAACTCGAAAGCCACTTTCGGGGCGATAGTCCTGAAACGAACTCCCTGAAACTGAACTCCTGTTCTTCGACCCGCAAGGCATGGTAGAGAAACACGCCTACGAGATACACGATTGCCCCGGCCCAGAGCGTATCGCTGGCAAAATGCCCCCCCTGAATAATCCGTCCTGCCCCCATCAGAACACCGTAGCATGAGCCGCCGAACAGCCAGAGCATTGCAACGCCTTTTTGGCGGTTTCTGTACAGGAAGTAGGGAAAAATCATAAAAAAACCCACAGAGGCATGGCCGTTGGGAAATGAGTTGTACCGGCCTTTTATCCTATAGATATTGCGCAGGATATCCCATTCGACCGCTCCCTGACGGGACTCAAGCATCTTTTCATACTTGCGCGAGACGACAAACTCTCCTTTAACCAAAGGAGGGACAAACGCTCGCTGGCCACCGAACTGCACAACCTCCCTCGGCCTCGGTCTTCCCCAGTACTCTTTGAAAACCGCATTAACCAGGAGGCCCGGCCCGAGCATCATCATAAGGGCAACAAAAGCAAACGCCCGCCTGTTGGTTTTCTGAAAACCGGTAAAAGCGCTGATGGTCCAGAAAAGGAGCGACACCACAAAAATGATCATTCCGGGAGCAGGGCCATAATCGTACAAAAAAGCCCACAATGATTCGTCCCGGAAAAACCACTCGCCGTTGCGGTAAAAGAGTTGCTGAAAAGCAATATCGATATCCCATACAAGGAATGGAATGGTAAGCAGAACAAAAAAAATCAGCGCTGCGGCAAACTCTGTAAAAAAATTTCTCTTCATGGAATGCATAATGCTCGACAAGTACCGTTACCCGGGCAGGCACAAGTACGTGCCGGTTTTGTCTTTCTGAAGCATCTTGCCCCTAAAATAACAGCTGCATCACGGCCGGCCAAAAAGCATCACCGGCATGAAAACAGATTCGGGCTTGCCTGCCGGCTGAAATGGAGCGATATTATACGACTTTTTAAAAAGATAAAGCCTTATTATTATAGGCACCTCTAAAAACTCATTGCGCGCCCAAATTGCTGCGTTGTCCCGACCTGTCGGGACACTCCGGTTTTGCAGTGTATCCCGATTGAATCGGGACTCATGACACTTTTTAGGGGTGCCCTTATATACCATCGCAACCTGCAATCAGGTTATTATCAGTTTAAGGTTTTCATACGTCCATGGTTATCCAGCACACTGTTACCATCAATAAACCGCTCCAGGAAGTAGAGACCTTTCTCATCGAGGTATCAAACAACAGTATCTGGCAGGAAGATGTAACTGAAGCGGGCACAACAACCGAAGGCCCTGTTGGAAAAGGCACGAAAGCTTTCGAAAATCGGAACTTCATGCATCTATCCTTTCGCACCGAATGGGAAGTGACTGAATACACTCCAGGGAAATCATTCAGTTTTGCGAGCACCTCGAGCATTGCCCCTTACGAAGGGACATTCATGCTTGAACCTGAAGGTGATGGAACGAAAGTCACCTTTTCATTCACTATTCATGCTTCAGGATTTAACGGCCTTTTCGACCCTGTAATGAACAGTGTGTTTGCCCCGAGGTTCCACAGCAACCTTGAAAGGCTTGCCGCTATTCTTGAGCAGAAATAAGGACACCTCTAAAAACTTATTGCGCGCCCAAATTGCTGCGTTGTCCCGACCTTGTCGGAACACTCCTGTTTTGATAGTTTATCCCGATTTTATCGGGACTCATGACACTTTTTAGAGGTGCCCATAATTGCATGCTTCGCCTGATCGAGAGACAAGCGGCAATCTTCTGTCGTAGGCATGCTTTCTGCGAACTTCACAAGATCTGTGATATCAAGCAGTTCGATCAAAACGTCACCGCCGGGAACTGAACGGGAAGCAATTTCACTCCTGATCTCGCCGGTCACTGCTTCAAGTGCGCTGAAACCGTATTGTTGTTCGAGATAGGTACGCAAGAGAAAACTGAGCTGTTCATAACATTCTCCCGGGCTTAGTTCATCACCGATGCTTTTTTCGAGTTCCCTGATCTTCTGCAGTGCCTCGCTTCTGTAATCAACCGGTTTCATCGGTGCGCCTCTCTGCCGCTTGATGATAGAACGGAGCAGGAAAATGACAAGGATAACCCCGGGAGCTATCAATAAGAGCACAAGATAATCTATCCAGGAACGCTGCGGCAGTTTCAGGGGCTTTATCGGTAACAGTTCCGTCATGGTCGAGTCTGTCAAATCCTTCACCTTGATCCTGCTCTCGGGAGATGTACGTAATACTGTTTCATCTCCCAGCGAATCGCTGACAGTTGCAGAAACCGGAGGTAACGAATGCACGCCTGTATCGAAAAGTGCTAACTCTGCTTCAAATACGGACAATCCTTTGCCGGAATGCCTCGTGTTTTTCCGGAGGAGCACAAACGGCATAAGCTGTGTGCTGTCGGGAATGGAAAATACAACCGTCTGACCGGGATCATATGATACCGTAACGGTATAGAAAATCCTGTCGCCGATGGTAACCGAAGAAGGAGAAAACACGCTCTTGAGCACAGGCCCTGTTCTTTCGCTGTCGTCAGCCGAAGCCAGAGGTGCCGGAACAAGAAGAAAATGCACAATCAGAAGCAGGAAAACCATGTCATATTTTCCTTTCCCTATATCGGAAAAATCTGTCGAGCGCCCCGATGATGGGGCGGCTTGTATCAAGGAAAATCGTGTCGATTCTCAGCTTTCTCAGCTGTTTGTTCATACGATCCTGCTCTGCATACTTCGCGGCACTGTAACGTTTGCGCTTCCTGTTCCCGGAGGCATCGATCAATACCGACTCGCCGGTTTCAGGATCATTGAGCTGCAGCAACCCGCTCGCGGGGAGATCTTTTTCAAGCCGGTCGCCAAGATGTATGAGCACGAAATCATGTTTTGCATTAAGCACTTTCATTGCCTTTTCATAAAACTCGTCAACCAGATCGGTAAGAAGAAAAACGATCGCCTGCCTTTTCTGGGTCGAACGTACAAAAGAAAGGGCGGCATTGATATCGGTTCTTCGGCTTTGAGGCCGCAAACTGATGATCTCTTCAAGAATGACCAGAACATGGCTTCTCCCCTTGCGCGGGGGTATGTATTTTTCAACCCGGTCGGTAAAAATCAGCAGCCCGACCTTGTCGTTGTTCTTGATCGCACTGAATGCAAGAACCGCACTTACTTCGGCAGCGAGTTCCTTTTTGGTTCTCTGGCGGCTTCCGAACAACATGGAACCTGACCCGTCTACAACAAGCAAGAGCGTCCTCTCGCGTTCCTCGGAAAAAAGCTTTACGTAAAGACCGTTTTTACGGGCAGATGTATTCCAGTCGATTGTACGCACATCATCTCCGAAAGAATATTCGCGAACGTTACTGAACTCTATCCCCCGTCCCTTGAACGAGGAGTGGTATTCACCGCTGAACAGTTCATTGACCAGGCGCCTTGAACGCACTTCGATATGCCGTACTGTTCGGGCGATATCCTTTATATTCCGCACACTCTGCTGCATGGTAGAAAGAAGTCAAAATTCAAAAGTGAAAAGGCAAAACCGGCCGGATAGCTGTTTTATTGATGGAATAGCCGACTGCTGACTGCCGACTGACTGTTTATGGTACTTTCACATGCCCGAGTATCTCCCGGATACAGTCTTCGGCTTGTACATTGTCGGCTTCAGCTTCATACGTCGGGCGAATACGATGTCTCATCACATCGAAAGCAACAACCTTGACATCTTCCGGAGTAATGTATGCCCTGCCTTGCAGAAAAGCATGTGCTTTGGCAGAAAGCATCAGAAATATCGATGCTCTTGGAGAAGCTCCGTACTCTATCATCTCCTCGAGCGAATGCAAACCTGAATCTGCGGGTTTCCTTGAAGCGGCAACCAGGTCGACTATGTACCGCTTCACTTTCTCGTCCACATAGATCCTGTCGACCAGTTCCCTTGCTCTCAGAATGTCGTCATGTTCAACAACGGAAGAAACGTCCGGAAGAACACCGGTTCTTGCTGAGCGCTCCATGATTTCAAGCTCTTCTTCATAGGACGGATATTCAACGATCACTTTCATCATGAAACGGTCAAGCTGGGCTTCCGGCAGAAGATAGGTTCCTTCATGCTCGATCGGGTTTTGTGTAGCCAGCACCATGAAGGGCTCAGGCAGCAAAAACGTCTTGTCGCCTACGGTCACCTGCCGCTCCTGCATCGCCTCAAGCATTGCAGACTGTACTTTTGCCGGTGATCGGTTAATTTCGTCGGCAAGGATAACATTTGCGAAAACGGGTCCTTTCCTGGGGTAAAACTCCATCTTTTTGGGATCGTACACCATGGTGCCGGTAAGATCGGCCGGGAGCATATCCGGGGTAAACTGAATGCGCTGGAAAGAAAGGTTCATTGCCGAAGCAAACGTTTTCACGATAAGGGTTTTCGCAAGCCCGGGAACGCCCTCGAGCAGTATATGGCCGTTTGCAAGCAGAGCAATAAATACCCTCTCGAGAACCTTGCGCTGCCCTACAACGCGCCCGGCAAGCTCTTTCGAAGCATTGTTCAGAAAAAAGGATGCTTCAGCGATCTTCCCTGTCAGTTCCTGAAGCTCGACATCATGTTTCATAGCGGGGGATTGTTGTGTCGTGAATACATGCTTTGTTACCCTGAAAAAAGCCTGATTCCGAGGAAGGTTGTGGAAAAGAGCAACCTAACGCTTCTGATAAAGGCCCCTGAATCCGAAAACAAGCAGAAGAATACCGGCGATAAGTGCAGACCATCCGATGACGTCGCCGATATAAAAGACACTGTTGAGAATACCGACGGAAGGTGCAAAAAGCAAAATAAGATCAGCCCCCAGAAGGATCAGCAGCACATTGAGGAACTTTATCTTGACCCTCGGTTTGTTATTTACCTGTTTGTTAGGATTTCCCATTGTCCTAAATTGAACCTTTTATTAAGCGTGGAACAACAACATGACGATTCTGGGTATTGAAACCAGTTGTGATGAAACATCGGCTGCTGTCCTTCAGAAAGGGCGTGTAAGATCGAACATCATCAGTTCCCAACTCATCCACCGCACCTATGGCGGTGTTGTACCCGAGCTTGCTTCGCGAGAGCATGAACGCCTGATCGTATCGGTTGTCGATACCGCAATAAATCAGGCTAATATACAAAAAAACGACCTTGATGTCATAGCTGCAACAGCCGGACCCGGGCTCATCGGCGCCGTTATGGTAGGGCTTTGCTTCGCTCAGGGTCTTGCCTGGTCGCTCGCCAAACCGCTCGTCCCGGTCAACCACATCGAAGCGCATATCTTTTCAGGCTTCATACAGGATCATCCCGGCCATGAGGCGCCCGGAGAACGCTTTATCTCGCTCTGCGTCTCAGGAGGACACACCATGCTCTGCCTGGTTCAGGAGGATCTGGCCTATTCGGTTATCGGAAGAACGATTGATGATGCAGCAGGAGAGGCATTCGATAAGACAGGGAAAATGCTGGGTCTCGACTACCCGGCAGGACCGGTCATCGACAGACTTTCCAGAGAGGGGGATCCTGCATTTCATGATTTCCCGCGTGCGCTCACCTCACAGTCAAGAACCAGCAAAAGCTACAGGGATAATTTCGATTTCAGTTTTTCCGGTCTGAAAACATCCGTGCTGCATTACATAAACAGGCATGATCCTGCGTTTATCGAACAGCATCTCTCCGACATCGCCGCATCCATCCAGGAAGCGATTACGAGCGTCCTCGTCGAGAAAACCATCGCTGCCGCAAAGAAGTACAGCGTCCGGGCGGTATCGATTGCCGGGGGGGTGAGCGCCAACTCGGGGCTTCGGCAAAAAATGGAGAAAGCCTGTGCACAAAACGGATTACATCTTTGCATTCCGAAAGCCGTCTATTCAACCGATAACGCTGCAATGATAGCTACCGTGGCCGACCTTAAACTCTCACGCGGGCTGGCAGAAACAAACAATTACGATATCGCTCCTTTTGCAAGTTTCGCATACAAATAATTTGGCTATCAAGTTATCCGGTCATCTTGCCACCGAGCTTCATCCCCAAACTTCCCGTTGAAATAGTTAACTGAATGCATTATCTTTCGGCTTTTAGAGCCGACGCTCGCCAAACATTACAAGGAAACCATGTATCATTTCATATCTGCTCTTTTTCTTTTCGCTCCTCCAAGCGGAGGCCAAACACCCAACATGTTTGTTCAGCTCGTACCATTACTTCTTATTTTTGTTGTCTTTTATTTCTTCCTCATACGACCGCAGCAGAAAAAACAGAAAGAACGTGAAAAGGTACTCGAGAGCCTGAAACGGGGAGACAAGGTAGTCACCATTGGTGGTATGCACGGAACCGTAGCCGGGATCGATTCCGAGAAAAAAACAGTTTTAGTCCAGGTTTCGGACAATCTGAAAATCAAGTTCGATCGTAGCGCAATAGCCACCACCGAAAAACAGGAAGCCGGCGAGAAACTTACCAGCAAGGAGTAAACGACCTCTATGCATTGCACACCCGCAACACTGGTTCTTGAAAACGGCTCAGTTTATGAAGGCAGCGCTTTCGGACATATCGGAGAAGCTGCCGGAGAAGTTGTTTTCAACACTTCACACACCGGTTACCAGGAAATTCTGACCGATCCTTCTTACGCAGGGCAGATGGTAGTCATGACCTACCCCCTTATCGGCAATTACGGCGTCAACAATGTTGACGGAGAGTCTGAAAAAATCTGGGCTTCAGCACTGATTGTTCGCGAAGTCTCCCGGCTGCACAGCAACCATGCAGCAACCGGAAGTCTCGATGAATACCTCAAGGCATCGAAAGTAATGGGCCTGTCAGGGATCGATACAAGAAAGCTGGTTCGCGAGATCAGAGAAAAAGGCGCCATGAGAGGCTTCATATCCGCTACAGAGCACAACAAGAAAATCCTGCAGGAAAAGGCCCTGAACATACCCGAAATGACCGGGCTTGATCTCGTTAAAAAGGTAAGCACCTCTCAGAGCTATTCGGTAGATTGCCCGGACGCCAAATACCACGTTGTTGCATATGATTACGGCATCAAGCGGAACATTCTGAGAATGCTGAAGGATTCCGGTTGCAGGGTCACCGTACTGAATGCAGGTACACCGGCAGCAGAAGCGCTGATGCTGAATCCTGACGGCATATTCCTTTCCAACGGTCCCGGCGACCCGTTTGCCGTGACCTATGCAATCGACACGATCAGAAATCTGGCCCTTGGCAATACCACGTCAAGACCTCTGCCCATATTCGGCATCTGTCTGGGACACCAGCTCCTTTCACTGGCTTTCGGCGCCAGAACATACAAGCTTAAATTCGGCCATCACGGAAGCAATCATCCGGTCAAACGTCTCTCGACCAGGTCAATCGAGATCACTTCACAGAACCATGGTTTTGCCGTAGAAACGGGGTCGCTTCCCGAAGAGCTCGAACTCACTCATCTCAACCTTTACGACAATACGGTAGAGGGTGTCCGACACCGTGAACTTCCCTGCTTTTCAGTGCAGTACCACCCGGAAGCGGCACCCGGCCCTCATGACTCTCACTATCTCTTCAGTCTTTTTACGGAGATGATGAAAAGGTAAAATCTCCGGCATGCTCGACAATCGCTCAATTCAGGTGTCAATCATGCATATCTTACTCTCCATAGCAGTAATCGTTTCCTGTGGCTTTTTTGCTTTTACTGAAGCCCGGGCGGATTACGGCACCCTGAGAACTGCGAACGGTCATTTTGAACAGGGACGTTTCGCTGAAGCCGCGGAATTATACCGGCAGGTTATGGACTCCGCAACGCAAAAACGCCTGAGAGCTATTGCCGCCTACAACCTGGGAAACGCTCTTTTTCGATCCGGACGCCTTGCTGAAGCTGCCGAACAATTCCGGAATACGTCCGACAAGACTGAAATGTCCGGTATTTTCAGAGCCGACGCCCGTTATAACAGAGGCAACGCGATCGCAGGACTGGCAAAGACAGAGGACAACAGCAAAAAGAAAATAGTGCTCCTTAAAGCTTCCCTGAAAGAGTATAGATCCGCTCTTGTGTTGAATCCCCGCGACCATGACAGCAAGATCAACTATGAAATTATCCTGCGTTCCCTGAAAAAGCACTCCCCTCCAACGGTCGGGAGTACTCGCGCACCGACACCGGAAATGCCGAAAGCACGTAATGATGTTGTGCCGAACATATTGGCAAAGTCGGCAAAAGAAGAACTGAATGTACTGCGCAACAGTTACCGTCTTGCATCTCCCGAAAACCGCCCTGTCTTAAAAAAGGACTGGTAATATGGGTAACAAAAAACAGGTGCTGCTGGTGTTTCTGCCATCCGACAGCGGCGTCGACGGGGCTCGGTCACTGTTTGATGAGCCGTCCGAGAACGGCTTCAAAGCCAGGTTCAATCGATCGATTCGCAACCTGATAAAACAAACACAGTTTGCTATTCCTCCCCTTGCCCTCATGATTCTTGCTTCGGTTGACGTCGAAGGGGTCGAACAGAGGATATGCGATCTTCGTTTCGAGCCCACCCCTTTTGACAGATCATGGGACCTCATCGGAATAAGCGTGCAGACCGGCATGACATCGAAAGCGTTCAGGTTCGCCGATAGCATAAGGGAAAAAGGGTACAAGGTGGCACTTGGGGGACCTCATGTTACGCTCTTTCCTGATTCCTGCAGAAAACACGCCGATGTTCTGGTTCATGGCGAAGCGGATGATGTATGGGCGGAAGTACTTGAAGATCTTAAAAATGACTCCCTGAAAGAAAGCTACTCTGCAGTTGACTTTCCCGATCTTTCACTGCGTCGCCCGGTCAGGCAGCAACTGCTCGACAAAAATCGCTATTTCACCACAAATATCATACAGACCGGACGAGGCTGTCCTTACTGTTGTGATTTCTGTAATGTCCACATCCTGAACGGAAACCGGCATCGCAAGAGAACCGTAGACGATGTGGTTCAGGAGGTCCTTCGCTTCAGCAAACATGACAAAAGGATATTCTTTTTCGTCGACGATTCAATAAACGCCAACGAAGAGTACGCCCTGGAGCTTTTCAACCGCCTTGTGCCCTATAACATCACCTGGTTCGGGCAGGCAACAACGATGCTCGGCAAACAGCCGAAATTGCTCGAAACATTTGTCAGATCGGGATGCAGGGCTCTTCTTGTTGGAATTGAAAGCATAGAACCCGCGAGCAGGGATACGCATAAAAAAACACAAAACCGGTCCACGGATCTTGCCGAAGCCATTATCAACATCCGAAAAGCGGGAATCAGCCTTTACGGCAGCTTTATCTACGGCCTTGATGGAGATACACTGGATACTCCGGCGGCAATTCTTGATTTTGTACGCATGACGAAACTGGATGTGCCGGGAATCAATATCCTGCGGCCCAATCCGGGAACGACGGTTTTCAATCGCCTCAGGGAGGAAGGCAGACTGCTTTTCGATCCGGATGACCTTACCGCCTATCGTTATACGTTCGGGCAGGAAATCCTCTACCGGCCGAAAAATATCAGTCTGCCGGACTTCATCGAAAGTTACTCAAAACTGACCGCAGACATTTTTACCCTGAGCAACGCTCTGAAGCGGGGTCTTGCCGCACCCAGTGCAAAAGCCGCAGTACTTCTTTTCAACATGTTCTACACGCATCTGTATGCACTGTCCCGTAACGACCTAATGCGTCAAATGACAACCAATCCCTGAATGTCGACCTGCATTTCTGCTTTTTATTGAGGCATGAATGTTTTTTCATAGCATTAACTTTCGTATTTTCATCTCGTTGTCTTTGAACACATAGCAAAGCATTACAACACTCATATCATTTCGAACGAAGGAGAATCAACATGAAAAAAATCCTACCGGTAGCTGCAATCTGCAGCATTTTCTTTATCGGCTGCGGTGGTGCTCAGGAACCAGCTGCGGAAGCTCCTGCTGAAGGCGGAGCTGCCAACGAACTTGTAAGCGGCTATGATCTCGCAAACGGCCAGGAGATCTATGACACAAATTGCGCCGGCTGCCACGCGGAAGGCGTGCTCAACGCACCGAAAACCGGAGAAGTTGAAGCATGGACAGCCCGTATCGAACAGGGCATGGAAACCCTTATTCAGAAGTCCATTGACGGGTATACTGCAGAAGGCAATATGCCGGCAAGAGGCGGCAACGACGCCCTGACCGACGAGGAAGTAGCCAATTCCGTTGCCTACATGGTAAAGGAAAGCATGTAATCAAGCTGCATCCATAATGCTTATCCAGCGGGCTCCTTCCGGGAGCCCGCTTTTTTATTGTTCAAAGGCCTGCAGGACGAAAAAGATTTGGATGGTTAAACACAATGTTGTAAAATTTTCATTTCGGAATCGTCGTTAGTCTATGTTAATCAAACCCAATCATTCGAAGGAGAATCAAATGGGACGCATTATTTCAGTCATCACCCTCTGTACGGTTTTCGTGCTTTCTTTCGGCCTTGAAACATATGCCGGGGTCAATGCAGCCGACCTTGCAAAATACGATGTTGCAAGCGGTAAGACTGTTTATGAAGCAAGTTGCGCGGGCTGTCATGACAATGGTATTATGAAAGCCCCTAAAACAGGAGAGAAAGCCGACTGGACGGCACGCCTCGGTCAGGGTATGGGTACGCTCGTCAAGAAATCAATTGACGGTTACAAAGCAGAAGGAAACATGCCGGCAAGAGGCGGCAACGATGCGCTCACCGACAAACAGGTTGGAGATGCAGTCGCCTATATGGTCAAGCAGGTACTTTGATCTTGGTCAAAGGATAAAAACTCTCTATATAGTAGAGGTACACAACAAAGGCAGGACTTGTTCCTGCTTTCTTTTTTCTATCCCTTCCCTACCTTCTTGAAAAACATGAACAGAACAACCATCGGCTTTATCGGAACCGGCAGAATTGCCCGATCTCTTATCGCGGGGCTGGCCAGTGACCCTGGTAATCTGATCTCGGGGTTCGACAAGAATCCGGCATCCCTCGACGCTGTCGGCAGCGAGTTCGGGATTCAGCGCAAAGCTTCCATCAGGGAAGTTGCCCGGGACGCAGTCATTATTATCCTGGCCGTAAAACCTTACCAGATAGAAGAAGTACTGGAAGAGCTCCGGAACAGCCTTACAGCAGAACATCTTTTGATCAGTGTTGCTGCCGGAATCACCTCGGAATTCATAAGAACCCGCACACGGGACACAACACGTATCATACGTGTCATGCCCAATACACCTGCTTTTGTCGGAGCAGGCATGACCGCTCTCAGCTGCGGTAAAAATGCAACCGCCGAAGATATCGCCTCAGCAGAAAGAATCTTCAACGCTATCGGCAAAACGCTTGTACTCGACGAATCATCGATGGATGCCGCTACTGCAGTTTCGGGAAGCGGACCGGCGTATATGTTCCACGTTATCGGATCACTCGCAGAAGGGGGGACAGAATGCGGTCTTTCCCGTGAGGATGCAATCATGCTCAGCGCTCAGACCATGCTCGGTGCAGCAAAGATGGTACTTGGAACGGGAAAGAATCCCGAGGAGTTGATTACGGAAGTAACGACGCCTGGAGGAACTACGGAAGCCGGCCTGGAAGAGATGTTTGCTCATAATGTTCGCCAGGCCATGATCGATACCGTAAAAGCCGCTACCCGCCGCTCGATTGAACTGAAAAAGTAGCGTGCAGCTATGAGAATGTTGGCAAACAGAATACTCTGTTTTCTCCTGCTCTTTTTTCCCGAGCCGGTAGCTGCTGTTGCATCAACAACTGAAGACAGCCTGAAACAACGCCTGTTTCTTACAGCAGAGGTGAACAACCCTTCCCCGTATCCGGGTGAAGAGGTCGAACTCATCTATACGTTGTTTTTCAGGAGGATAGCACCTAAAATCAAGGATATAGAAAAGCCTGTCCATAAGGGAATCTGGGCTGAAGATCACTCTCCGGAAGGATTTATACCAAGCAGACCTGACGCCGACAACGGTTCTGAATACAGAAGCGCTGTCATCAAACGCATGAAACTGGTCCCCTTGCAAAGCGGTAAGCTCAGTGTTACCGGCTACCGTTTGCTTTGCACACTGCCGAGGGACCTCTCCTTCAGTCAGCAATCGGCACCTGACGACTCTCTTACCCTCATTGCTCCCGACGTAATCCTGCAGGTCAGGCAACTGCCCGAGCCCAAACCCGGGGGGTTCAGCGGCGTTGTAGGATCATATACCGCAACGGCCTCGGTTGAAAGGGACACTGTCCCTGCAGGTATACCGGTTACCATCACCACTGTCATATCCGGCCAGGGCAGCTTTCGTACACTGCCGGATATACCGATAACATTGCCCGCCGGATTCACCCGGATCGAAACAGACACATCGGACAAACTCTACCGTGATCCGGAACAAACATCCGGTTACCTTTCGAGCATGGTAACCTTCCGGGCTGAAAAACCCGGGACCTATACATTTTCCCCGGTCTCCTTCAGCGCATTCGATCCTTCCCGTAAAACATATAGCACGATTTCTTCGGAAGCGCTTACCCTGACCGTACTTCCTCATGCCGCGTCAACCACAGACAACCTGCAGGTAACGACTCAAGAGAGACCGCTTCCGGAAGAGACGTCACGGTATTCACCAGCCTGGAACCTTGTGTTCCCCGCTATCGCCGTCGCCCTGATCACAACCTTACTCTATATCTTTCTTAAAAAGCGTTCCCGGCGGCGACACAGAAACAGGCGGACAGATGGCAACGCAGACCCCCTCACTCTGCCGGAGTTGCGGGAGACACTGGAAACAGCTATTGAAAACAGCAACGGGATACACCCGCAGAGCCTTACAAGAAGCGAGTTGAAACAAGCGCTTGAAAAACAGGGTGTCGAAAAGGAACTTTCCAACCAGCTTTTATCGCTGCTCGATCGAATCGACAAAGCCCGCTTTTCACCGGGAGAACCGGCAGAGAATGAACTGGAAAAGCTGCACCAGACCCACCGTGCAGTCATTGAGAAGCTGAAAACATGATTATCCTCCGCTGACCGGTGGAATGATCGCAAGCTCGTCACCTTCCTTCACCAGAGTTCCTTTTGCAGGGTATTCCTGGTTCAGGGCAAGCATGAACGGCATTTCGGCAAGTTGAGAAGAAAGATTCCTGATCTCCTGCTCGACAACCTCGATGGTTGTCCCATCCGGAACCTCCAGGTCAAACGCATCGCGGGCAAGCACGTCACGAGCATCGGCAAAGCACTGT
>JANQFD010000092.1 GCA_028278005.1 Chlorobium sp.
TGAAAGTCGGCAAGGTCGACAGAGCCGTTGACTGAAGCCTCGATATAAGGATCGGAAACCGGTGTTCGCACTGCCAGGCTCATGGTAAACGGTTCACCATCTATTGAAAGGCTGAGTTTCGGGACGGAAATTGTAGTCTTGTCGGCATCTCCTCCCGGATTTACCACGCTACCCCTGAAACCGACCTTTTGCGCTTTTACCGCAACGCCCTGGTAGCCGAAACTGCCATTGTCGACAGCCACGTCGATCCTGAATGCCGGTAGCTGCCCTTCTGCGTACAGACCTTTCACATGCCCTGACAAGGCCATTTCTCCTTCAGCATCGAGTTTCTCGTAATTGTTGCTGTATATAGCCGGCAAAAGAGAAAGAAACTCCTTCAATGCCGCTTTATCAGCTTTAAAATCAAGATCGGTGTTGACTGCAGAATCGAGCAGGGAAACTGTCCCGTTGAAAACAATATCGAGATCGTTCAACCCGAGACGATTATCCTCGAGCGTGAACTTCCTTTTTTCAAGATCCGCATCAATTTTTGCATTGAATGATGTTCGGGATTCCTGAATCAGGGGCAGTCCACCCAGTGAAACAGTAAGCTTATTTACGGCATTCCTGGTCACAAGCGTTGACGATTTTCCATCCAGACGGCCTCTCATTTCATGGTTCAAACCATCGATAACAACACTGTTGCCTTTTGTACTGTCATACATTGCGATGAATCCTTCCCTGATCCTGAAATCACGAAGGGAAAGACTGAGCCGCGAGGTGTCCCGGACCGTTTCAGTATCGTCTGTCGCCGGAAAAATATCCCAGTTGCTGTTGCCGGCACTGTCTTTTCTGATCATTATTCTCGGACGATCGACCCTCACGGAATGAACCTTGAACTCACCTGTAAACAGTGACAGCGCATCAAAAGCAACCGAAAACCTGTCTGCAATGGCAAGAGTATCTCTGCTTTCAGGTTCTTTTCCCAAAACCCGGATATCTCCAAGCATCACACTTACACCGGGGAATGCCTGAAAAAGCGATATATCCGCTCTATCGTAATCCACCCTTGCATCGACAGAATTGTTAAGCATCTGTTTTATGTAACCACCCAGACGTGGCTTCATGAACTGAAGAGAAAAGACAATAACTGCTGTCAGCAACACAAGGAAAACGAGAAAAATCTTGAGAAACTTGTTCATCTTCTTGATATTAAACGGATTGCGGCTTTTGATACAATACAGGACATCCAAGTTTATAACCGCTTTTTGTCTGTAAACGATCACTCAAGGGCATGTAAACCTCCGGGATATAAATTCTCGTAAACAAAACAAAAGAATACAGTTTTTGATCAGCGCCGAACGATTTGAGAAAATCAAAACGCTCCTTTCATACCGCCAGCCCGACCTGACGGTATTGATGGACAATGTGAACAAACCGCATAACCTCTCAGCCATTGTCAGAAGCTGCGATGCCGTCGGCATAGAAACTGTTCACGCTGTTTCGACGGACGATGTTATAAAAGACCGTCAGCGTGCGGCAAGGGGGGCCAACAAGTGGGTCAATCTTGTCCTGCATGACGATATAAACCATGCCTGTGCAGCACTCAGAAAACAGGGGATGCAGATTCTTGTCGCCCATTTCAAGGAAGGCGCTGTCAACTTCCGGTCAATCGATTATACCGTACCTACAGCCATTGTGATGGGAGCGGAGCTTTACGGGCCTTCCAGCAGTGCAGTTTCCAAAGCGGATCATCTCATCTACGTACCAATGCATGGCATGGTCGAGTCGCTCAACGTCTCTGTTGCAGCTGCAATTATTCTGTTCGAGGCACAACGGCAGAGAACGGATGCAGGGCTCTACAATGAACCGAGGCTCAAGCCCGGCGACATTAAAAAACGTCTGTTCGAACTTGCTTATCCCTCAGTCAGTAAAAAACTGAGAGAGCAAGCCCGGAGTTATCCCGAACTTGACGATAAGGGCAACATCATTCGATAATCCTATCTCTCCCAAACCGGGCGTTTGTGCCCATGATCCCGAAACCCGGTCCCTGATTGGTATCTTTCGCCTTTTTCTGTTCTTTCGGTTCATTATTCAGGTTTGGTCCCTGTTTTCCCCGGAGATAAAACAGGTATAACATCCGGCTCCCTGTTGCGATCCAAGATGATTATGCAGTGCTTTCAGGAGATCTTCTATTTCTTTCAGCAGGTGGCGGTGTTCAAAGGCAAGGGATATGAGAAACAGCGGAAAAGTTATGTGCTCCCGTCTCAGTTTTTTTAAAACATTGCCCATGGCTCTGGTTACATGGGGAAACCAGTGTGTATCAACGGTCTTTTTTTCATCCCCTTTTTTGGCGCAACCCGAAGATTTGTAATCGCATGAAAAAAAGAAATCACTATTTTCCGTCCATTCGATAACTATACGGTAGGGTTTAACCTTCTGTTCCACTCTTGACATAGATATCTGAAAGAATAAACTACCTGACGCCTTTACCAATGCATTATATACAAAGGATCGGCAAACTTGACCAGACTCGAGTGTTAAAGTTCTGTTAACTACCGCCAATCATGCTCCTTTTCATGCAAGGGAAAGGCACATTCATCATAAGGGCATCTCTAAAAACTTATTGCGTGCCCAAATTGCTGCGTTATCCCGACTTGTCGGGACACTCTCCCGATGCAATCGGGACTCATGACACTTTGTAGAGGTACCCATAATAGACAACATTGAAACCGTAACAACAACATGAGGCTTTTTTT
The DNA here is from genome assembly GCA_028278005.1 of Chlorobium sp. GTDB lineage: Bacteria > Bacteroidota > Chlorobiia > Chlorobiales > Chlorobiaceae > Prosthecochloris. Next base: position 2,739 of record JANQFD010000092.1, read on the forward strand.
CTTTTTCTTGTTTGCGGCGCTCGTAAACTTTGCGCTTCCAGGTTCTGCAGACATGGTGCCTGCTGATGAACCTTTAAGCCTCGAACCGGTCGGTCATGTAGGAAAATCCGGAGGTCAGGAGATTTCCGGGCTGGTAAAAAGCCGGCTCCACAACAATGTTTTCTGGGCAATAAACGATTCCGGACATCCTGCGGCACTTGTCCCGCTCAATCCTCAGGGAGATGTGGTTTCAGGCAGAATGATACCTGTACCGGGCGCAAGGAATATCGACTGGGAATCTCTCGCTGCCGACCGGTCGGGCAAACTGTATATTTGTGATGTGGGAAATAATTTCAGCCGCAGAAAAGAGCTGCAGATCTATGTTCTCGATGAACCCTCACCGGACAGTTCATCTGCTTCGCGTCCTGAAGTACTCAGGATTCGATATCCAGACCAGCAAAACACCTCTGCTCCCAAACTGATCCATGATTGTGAAGCGGCATTTATATACCGGAAAAAACTCTATCTCTTGACGAAACGACTGAGCGATGCTGCAACCGCCCTGTATCGCCTTGATTCCGGAAATATCAACACGGTAAACACACTCACCCATATTACGACTTACCCTATCGGCGGGTATGTGACCGGAGCAGATATCTCTCCTGATCAGAAAATGCTGGCTGTTTTAACCTATCAGTCCCTGTGGATTTTATATGATTTCAAAAATGACGATTTCTTTACAGGAAAAAAGAAAGTAATTCCCCTGAAAGGAGCAGGGCAGATTGAATCAATTGCATTCACATCGGCGGGGAATCTCATGTTGATTAACGAGTCAGACAATGAAATTTTCACCGTCAGTCTCGATATGTGAATAGTGGAAATGCTCGAAGCCGATTAACCTCAGCCTCATTTCCCGGTCAGGATAATCTCAATCACTTCTGCCCCTTTTTCGAGGACCTGTATATCTTCATGTAATGCGCTAAGGATTTCTTCGACCCGCTGATGATCATCCGATCCCAGGTTGGAGCTGTAAACTTTGTCTGACCTCATTTCCCGGACGGTTTTATGCACTGCTTCCAGTTCACTCTGGAGCTTTTTCACTTTTCCATTTGGTGACATGATATTCTCCGGCTGTTTATACAATACATGTTTCTGACAAACATGTTCCTACCGACTATAAGGCAACTTCCATACCAATCGGTTTTAACTGTTTTTTTTAGTCATAGCAGAGATGAACTGTAGTGAATTGATACTGATTTTCTCAAGATCGCGCACCTGTGCCATTATTGCAGAGCACCTTGATCCTCCGAAGACACCGCTGCCACCGGCAGGGCACGCCGGCAGCACCCTCTGCGGAGAAACGGAGAGGTTTGTTTCGCTATACGTTGCGTTATATATTAAGTAAACAGACAAAACTTTGTTTACCCTGCCCCCAATGAGCACACAGCAAGAAAAACCCAATGTCCTGATAGCTGACGACAGCTCCGTTATGCGGACGCTCATAAGTCATTTCATCACCAAGCTTGGCTACAATGCACTGACTGCAAACGACGGGGATGCCTGCATCCAGACGCTTAATTCGGAAAAAATCGATCTGCTCCTCCTGGATCTGAACATGCCCGGAAAGAACGGCATGGAGGTGCTTTCCTATCTCCAGGCAAGCGACATGGCATTGCCTGTTATCATGATTACCGCTTCCGATGATATCAGCCAGGCTGTTCAGTGCATTAAGATGGGTGCCTACGAATACCTTACGAAGCCGGTAAAGAACGATCGTCTTGAAATAACGGTAAGCAATGCGCTTTCAGAACTAAGCCTGAAAAAAAAGGTCAAGCTTCTTGAAAAGGAACTCAAGCAGCAAAATATTTTCAGACGTATCTATGGAGAAAGCCCTGCCCTTAAAAAGTGCATTGAACAGGCAATGCATGTGATGGAAACAGAAGTGAACGTGCTTGTTGTCGGAGAAAGCGGAACAGGGAAAGAATTGTTCGCGCAGGCCATACACAGTGGCAGCAAAAGAAAAAACGGCCCTTTTGTCACCATTAACTGCGCTGCAATCACCAATGAACTTGCAGACAGCCTGCTTTTCGGTCATGTCAAGGGATCGTTTACAGGCGCCAACAGCGACCATACCGGATTTTTTGAGCAAGCTGACGGAGGAACTATTTTTCTCGATGAAATCGGAGATATGAACCTTGACATTCAGGCGAAGGTTCTTCGCGTGCTTCAGGAAAGAAAAATAAGGCGGGTCGGCGAGAAAAAAGAGAGGAACGTTGATTTCCGGCTCGTTTCTGCAACACACAAGGACTTTTCAGGTGCCATCAAAAACGAAATGTTTCGTGCCGACCTGTATTACCGTCTTGAAGAATACCCTCTCTTCATTCCTCCTCTCAGGGAACGCCGGGAAGACATCCCTCTTCTTGCAAATCATTTTCTTGAAAGCTTTTGCATTGCCAACAACATAGAGCCGCTGACATTCAGCCCTGACGTCCTCGATAAACTTTCAGAGTATCACTGGCCCGGAAACATTCGTGAGCTCCAGAATATCGTCAGAAGAGCAGCTATCAACCGAAGCGGAAGTGAAATCACGTCCGTCCCGCACCTTGCACAGCATCCCGTTCAGGAGGAAACTGTTGAACAACAATCATCGGTCCCGCCTCCAGCGACAGAACCGCCTTCTTTCAGCGAAGCTGCAGAGACGCCTGTATCGCCCCCTCTATCATCTGTTCCTGCTGCGGCAAACGGAGGGAAGGAACTGCTGCTGAAAAATGCGGAACTTCAGGCTATCATGAAAGCATACGAGCTTACAGGGGGAAATCAGACCAAAACCGCCGAGCTACTGGGCATAAGCCGCTCATCGCTCTATCGCAAGCTGAGAAAATACGGTATCGAAAAAAACCTTTCGTTATCCGTAACCAAAGATCTCTAAGGCAGCGAACCGGCTCCGTTCGATGTTCTACCGTATCGATTCGAGGTATTTTTCCGCATCCAGAGCAGCCATACAACCGCTTCCAGCAGCCGTTATTGCCTGACGATAGGTATAATCCTGTACGTCGCCGCAGGCAAAGACTCCCGGCACGTTAGTCTCGCTCGAGTTTTTACTGGTTTCGATATAACCGTATTCGTCGATGTTGAGCTGCCGTTCGAAAATCTTCGAGTTCGGTGCGTGGCCGATCGCTATAAAAACACCGTCACAAGCGTGCTCCGTCAGCTCCCCGGTTTTGACGTTTTTCAGCCTGATACCGGTAACCTTCTGTCCGTCACCAAGTATTTCATCAACTACCTGATTCAACTCAAGAGCGATTTTCGGATTCTTTTCAACCCTCAGGCTCATGATCCTCGATGCACGAAACTCCTCCCGCCGGTGAACCACCGTTACTTTCGACGCAAAACGGGTCAGGAAAAAAGCCTCCTCCATAGCTGTATCGCCCCCGCCAATGACAAATACATTGCTGTCCTTGAAGAAAAAGCCGTCACATGTCGCGCATGCCGAAACCCCTCTTCCGCGGTATTTTTCCTCGGAGGGCAGCCCCAGCCACTTTGCATTGGCCCCGGTAGCGATAATCAGCGTCTTTGTCAGGAGTTCGCAATCTCCGCCAAGATTGATACAAAAAGGGCTTCTGGACAGATCGACCTCCGTGACGCTTCCACCGACGAATTCTGTGCCGAACCTTTCGGCTTGTTCACGAAACCGGCCCATCATCTCGGGCCCGTTTATTCCTTCAGGAAAACCCGGATAGTTTTCTATATCCGTTGTAATCATCAGCTGCCCGCCGGGCTGCTCCCCGTCGACAACAAGAGGCTTGAGATTAGCCCTGCTCGCATATATAGCCGCCGTAAGGCCGGCGGGACCTGTGCCGATGATCACCACATCTCGGGTCTCATTCTCCATTTTCCTGCGTTACTTTTTTTATGGATGTGATGCAATACTCCTCATGAGAAAATGCTGCAGTGCCGGGAAAACCGGAGCATCCGCTCCGGTTCCTGTTCCGGCAATCAGGCAATCTGAGCGTCAATTTTCTCGGCGATCATATTTTTCGGCATTGCACCGACCATCTGGTCGACAACTTCGCCGTTTTTGAAAATCAGCATGGTAGGAATACTCCTGATACCATATTGTGCTGCAGTGTTTGGATTCTCGTCGACGTTCAGTTTGGCTATTACAGCCTTGCCCTGATATTCTCCCGCAAGCTCCTCGATAACCGGACCGAGCATCTGACATGGTCCACACCAGGCAGCCCAGAAATCAACAAGGGCAACCTTGTCTGAATCGAGAACCTCGGTCTTGAAATTCTGGTCAGTCGCATTTAGATATTGTCCACTCATAGCGCAAGATATTTAATGGTTATTATTGGAATGTATACTCTATAGTAATACAATCAGGCAGTGATGAAGGTAATAAAAAATACCTATTAAAGCTACCCGGCAATTTTAACGTTATCGGGTCCAAGAATGCCCTCAAGTTTTCCAAGCACTGCGTCATCGGCCTCAATGGGTGTTTTTCGTGCGAACATGCGCACCAGCTCAATAGTATCGGCGGCTTGAACTTTCACCTCGAAATCCACAGGAGTTCCGCCCCTGTGTTTCTCCAGAACGTGCTTCACTTTCTCCAATTTCTCAAGTTCGGCAGGATCATCGGCGTCGATTTTTAATATAACCTTGTCTATACATGTTTCCCGAACCTGTTTTATGGGAATTATCTCCTTGACAAGGAGTTTCAACGCACCACCGCTTTGTTCGGCCTCAACGATCATCATCAGAACCTCCTCAGGCTTGATAAGATGGCGATACTGCTCATAGATACTTGCAAACACGGTAAAATCGGCTTTTCCGGTAAAATCCTCTATGCTGCCGAAAAGCATCTGTTTGCCCTTTCTGTCCTGGTGATGCCTTATTGAAACCACGACACCTATGACCTTGTACTGTCTGGCCTCCTGTACTTTCCTGTTACTGAGACGAAGCGTTGCAAAAGCCTCCCAGTCACGTCGGCATGGCTCGAGAGGATGACGGCTGAGGTAAAAGCCGACGAGATTTTTTTCCGCCTGAAGTTTCTCGCTCTCCTGCATGGGCTCGGCATCGTCCATCTCGGGATACAGGGAGTCCTGAACGGCTTTGTTCGATTCATCACTGAAAAAACCGCATTGACCCAGGGTCACGGATTTATTCTGGAGCTGACCGAAACGGATAGCCTTGTCAACGTTAGCCAGTAATTTCGCTCTGTGGAGATCAAGCTCATCGAGTGCTCCCGCCAGAATCAGGGATTCAAGCGATTTCCTGTTAACAACTCTCTGGTCGACCGAAGCTGTCAGGTCAAAAAGATTGATGAAATCCTTCTTCCTCAACATTCTTGCAGATACAACAGCTCGAGCGGCATTGCCGACCTGTTTGATGGCGCTTAAACCTACCCTGATCGCAGATCTCCCTTCAAAAGGCTCTATGGTAAACAACGCATCGCTTTTGTTGACTGACGGAGGAAGAATCGGAATATTGAAACTTTTTGCCTCGTCGGTGAGATGCTTCATTCTTGCCGCATCCCCGATCTCGCTGTTCAGTATGGCTGCCATGAATTCGGCCGGGTAGTGCGCCTTCAGATATCCGGTCCAGTATGCCAGAACTCCGTAAGCCGCCGAGTGACTTTTATTGAATCCATAGCCCGCAAATTCGGCCATAAGATCGAAAATCCTGTTGGCAAGTTTGTCGTGAACCCCCTGGTTGACCGCACCCTCAACAAAATCCGCCTTGAACTTCTGCATGATCTCAGGTTTCTTCTTGCCCATAGCCTTGCGAAGGTTGTCTGCCTTTGCAAGCGAGAAACCTCCCATAACCTGTGATATCTGCATCACCTGCTCCTGATAGACAATAACTCCGTAGGTTTCCTTGAGTATCTCCTCAAGCATCGGATGCATGTAATCGATAGGTTCCCGGTTATGTTTTCTGTCAACAAAAAGATCAACCGCGTTGCGCTTGCTGTCAATCTTGGCGTTCAGTGCCCCCGGCCTGTATAATGCGCTCATAGCTATAATGTCACCTACCTGTGTCGGCTGGAGCTTGGTCATGTAGTTCTGCATTCCCTGGGACTCAAACTGGAAAATCCCGGCCATCTTGCCTTCCTGAAAGATCCTGAACGTCTTCCGGTCATCCATCGGGGCTTTCTCTAGCTCGATGGAGACGTTGTGCCTTTTCCTGATCAGATGAAGCGTTTCGTCGATCACGGCAAGCGTCTCGAGCCCCAGATAGTCAATTTTGAGCAGTCCGGCGTTTTCGATCCAGTTCTTGTCAAATTGTGTAACAACCTGTTTGTCGTCGCTGCCCATCCTTGCAGCACCGCGTTCAAGCTCGTCCCGACCCATCTCATCGGCATATTTACGCTCTTCGGTCTCGATCTTGTTGGAGACATAAAGAGGTACCTGCTCGTCAAGTTTGCCATTGGTAATGACAACCGCGCCTGCATGCATGGAGACATTTCTCGCCCGGCCCTCGAGCGCAAGCGCATAGTCCATCAAGCGGGTATCTCTTGAAGAGCTTTTCACAAGATCCCTGAGCTCACCAACCTCTTCCAGCGCCTTTTTCAGGGTTATTCCGGGCCTTCCGGGAACAAGTTTGGCCAACCGGTCAACAACAGCCAGCGGTACTTCAAGGACGCGTCCGGCATCACGGATCGCCGCTCTTGCTCCGAGCGTACCGATCGCTATGACTTTCGCCACACTCTCTTCTCCGTATTTCTCAACGGTGTATTCAAGAACTTTTTGCTTGCCGACCGGCGTGAAGTCAATGTCGATATCCGGCATAGAACCTCTTTCCGGGTTGAGGAAGCGTTCGAAAAGCAATTTGTAGCGCAAGGGATCGATACTGGTAATGCCGGTCAGATAGGCTACGATACTTCCGGCAGCGGATCCTCTGCCGGGTCCGACGGAATAGCCCATCCGACGCGACGCAGCGATAAGATCACTGACAATGAGAAAGTAGGAGCTGAAACCCATCCCTACAATGGTTTCAAGTTCTTTTTCAATCCTCTCATTGACAATTTTCCATGACAGACCCAGCGATTCCGGGTCGGCGTATTTGTTCTTTGCTCCCTCGTAGGTAAGATGTTTCAGGTAAAGCGATTCATTCTCGAATCCTTCAGGTAAAGGAAAATGAGGAAGTTTTGGCTGCTCTTTTTTAAAACTGTATGTACATTTTTCAGCTATACGAACCGTATTGGAAAGCTCTTCGTTAGCGTCATCGAACAGAGCAGCCATTTCCTGCGGTGCCTTGAAATAGTTTTCGTTACCAGGCAAACAGTGCAGTTGATTGCTGGACAGTTTCTCCTTGGTCCTGATAGCAACCATCGCACGATACCGGTCAGCGTCTTTTCTTTCGAGATAATGCACGTTGTTGGTTGCAACGAGCCCTATACCCTGCTCCTTTGCCAGCCTGACGGTGTCGGTATTGAGTGATTCATCGAAAGAAGTATGATGGCGCTGCAGTTCAAGGTAGAAATCCCCGCCGTATATATCCCCGTAAAATGCCGCAAAGGAAGACGCCTCGGCATAGTTACCGGCAAGAAGTGCCCTGCCGATGCGGCCTGCATAGGCTGCCGACAAACAGATCAATCCTTCGCTATGCTCATTCAGCCAGCTACTGTCCACATGAGGCATTCCATTGATAAAACCCTCACGCGACGACTTTGAAAGCAGAATACAAAGGTTCCGGTAGCCTTCATCATTCTTGACAAGCAACACCAACGAAGGTGAGGAAGAGGTCCGGCTGTCATGCCAGGCATCCTGCTCAAGCAGGTAGATTTCACTTCCGATAATCAGCCTCACACCCGATTCCTCAGCAAGCGCAAACAATTCCGGCATGTTGAAGGTGGCCGCATAGTCCGTTACCGCAACCGCATTCATCCCCAGCTTTTCAGCCGCAGTGAAAAGTTCACGGGGGAAAATCGGACTGCTCTGCATGGAAAAATGAGTGTGTGTATGCAGGTGCACAAATTCCATGTCTTTCATAGGTTTCGCAAGCAGCGGGCAAGAAGCAAAAGGAAGATTTGAGGTACTGCTCTCCAGTATAACATTTTCGGAGAAATTACCAACCGGGGCGGACGGTTGGCCTCGCTCTTCGTGAGAAATTTCGATGTGACCGATTTTGTGTCAGTCGATAATAAAGCTTCTCATAGTCATCAACCATTCTTTGCTGACTGAAACGTTTTTCGAAATCTTTTCGGCACTCTTTTCGACTGATTGTCCCAACTTCCTGTACGGCACTGACAAATTCGTCAATTGACTCACAGATAAAACCTGTCTGACCGTGTTTAACTATTTCCGGAGAAGAACCGCACCGTCTTACAATCACAGGCGTACCGCATGCCAGCGCTTCGATCATAACAAGACCGAAAGGTTCCGGCCAGTTTATTGTATTAAGAAGCGCCCTTGCGTTTTTCAGCAGTGTTATCTTTTCCTTGTCTGCAACCTCTCCCAAATATTCGATGCGTGGATCGTCCAGAAGAGGTTTGACCCTTTCGTTGAAGTACTCCTCATCCGGCTTGTCAACTTTAGCCGCGATTTTTAACCGCACCCCACATGATTTTGCAAGAACGATTGCGTCATCCGGAGCTTTTTCGGGAGACAAACGCCCAAGATAAAGGAAATAATCGGATGCTGAATCGCTAAACTCGAAATATTCAGGAGGATAGCCGTGATACACTGTGCCGACCCAATTGATATCCTGAACCGGGTTCCGCTGTGAATTGCTGATCGAGACATAGTTGAGATCTTTATATAACCTCAGCACCTCGATGAATTCGGGTATATCAAGACGGCCATGAAGCGTTAAAACCGTGGGGGTCAGGTTTTTTTTCGCAAAAGGGAACGTAAAACAATCGACATGCGAATGAATGATATCGAAATCCCCTTCCATCTCATCATAAGCCATCGCAAGTTGCGCCATTGATGCAAAAACACACCGTCCCTGCTTGCCGTCAAGCCGTAATCCCTTGTCAACCGGGGAATAAAGTTTTGCGGATGTCCTGGAATCGCCCGAAGCAAAAAGGGTAACATCGTGTCCTCTTCTGACAAGCTCTTCTGTAAGACAGTAAACAACTCGTTCCGTTCCCCCGTACATTGCAGGAGGAACGCTCTCAATTAAGGGTGCTATCTGTGCTATGCGTAGGGACTTCATCATATTCTCCTGTTTTTGAACACGTTATCGGATCATAGGTAAATCTGTACGTCGAATTTGCCGAAATCGTAAAACACTTTCCCCAGAATGTACAGGGAACCTTCATCGTCTCTTCAGCCTCGATAAAAACCGAAACATCTTCATGGCGTACATCAAGCCTGATGACACGGTCACGCCAATGAACCTTGAACCTGAGTCGTCTCCATCTTTTCGGAAGCCAGGGTTTCAAGACAATCCTGTCGGACTTGAGCGTCAATCCACCGAACCCTTTTACAACCGTCTGCCACGCTCCTCCCGCAGCTGCAGCATGTATACCCAGATCAGTATTACCATGCAGATTCTCCAGGTCAACCTGGGCGGTTTTCATAAAGTAGTGGTATGCATGCTGCCGGTTACCGACAGCAAGCCCTACCATGGCGTGAGTACAGTGACTGAGCGATGATTTGTGCAGTGCCCTCTTTTCATAGTAGTTGTAATTGGCAAGTTTTACTTCATCGCTGAAAGCGTGGGGAAAGAGAAGAAACAACATAAGCACATCTGCCTGCTTTATCAGGCGTGTCTTGTAGATGTTGCGATAGGTAACTCCATTTGGAAGCACCGGTCTGCCCTTGCGGTCATGGCGGGTAATCACAAAATCCTTCAAGGCGAAATAACCGTCGAACTGTTCGATAAGACCTGTCTCGGCATCGATGGCGAATTTCAGTTTACTACTGATTTCACCCCATAGTCCGATCTCACCGGACTGCAGAGAAAGTCTCCGACAGAGAGCCGTAAAATCTTTCAGTTTACGTTTGTTGAAATAGTTGTAGAGGGTCACGGTAAGTTTCAAATGCCATTTTACAAGAAAATTGGTATAGGCATTGTTGTTAACATGCTCATGAAACTCGTCCGGCCCTATAACCGTTCTGATTTCAAAAGCATCGTCGGCCTTTACAACCCGGCTTGCCCAGAAACGCGCTGTCTGAAAAATCATTTCAAGAGCGTGGCGAAGCAGAAAGTCCTCATCGCCTGTCACCCTGAAATAACGCTCCACGGCATAGATGACATCGGAAACAATATGATCCTCTTCCGAACCGGTATAGATAAGGCGTATGGTTCTTTCCAGTTTCGAAGCAAACCTCGGGGTGACATCTTCACCGGTCGTTGCTGTTTCCCATCCGAATTTCGCGCCATGGTAACCGGCACGCTCGGCATTTTTCAAGGCCCCCGGCAAGGTTGCGTAACGATACAGCAGCATATTTTTTGCGATGTCGGGGAAGTTGTAGAGATAGAAGGGGAAAACAAAGATTTCGGTATCCCAGAAAACATGCCCGAGGTAACCCTCTGAACCAAGAAACTTGGCACCGATACTCCCGGGCTTCCTTGGCCCGTTTATCAGCAACTGATAAATATTGTAGCGAATAGCCCGCTGGGCAGTACGATCGCCATCGATGATGATATCCGCCTGTTGCCAGCATCTGTTCCAGAGATCGATATGTGACCTGATTTCCCTGTAGGCACCGTTGCGCAAAAAGGTTTTCAACCCGCAAATGGCCCCTTTAAACATCTTTTCCGCGGGCAATTCCCGGCTGGTATAGACAACTGCATGCTTCTCAAATTCATAGACTTTGCCTTTTTCGGCGTGAAGAGACATCTCACTGGTAAACTTTTCCCCGTATATTCTCGGCTCCCATGTAACGGAAGACCTGTCGTGGTTTGCTATTCGCCAGGAAGCGGCGCTGGAAATACGAATACCCCGCGCCCTTGTTTTCACCTCCAGATACATCAGGTCACGTCCGCGCTCGATACGTTCAAGATGCAGGTGCTTCAGCTGTTCACCCGGGAAAAAGCCGCGATTGAGAACATCTCCGTTCAGGCCGCTCAGCACGCGGATTTTTCCGGAAAAGTTTTCCGGCACAATCCTGACCCGCATATATCCCCAGTGCACCATATGGAGAAAGACAAGCTTGGAGGTTGCAAAGGTAACGATCTTTCCTGTAGGCAGTCTCAGGGTCGATTTTCTGTGCAGGATCCCCTTCTTCATATCCAGCATTTGCTCATGACGAAGAACCTTGCAGTCCGGTAACGAGACTTTGTAACCATCAATCCACAGAGACACATCGGTCCATACCGGACATTTGACCAGTTCCTCAACATCAGCCTCGGACTTGTCATATATTCCATTGATATACATTCCCCTGTAACTGCCGGGCGGCAGTTCTTCCAGACTTCCTCTGATGTTGAGGTAACCGTTCCCGATTGTCGTCAACGTTTCGTTGATCTGTAGACGCTTGGGGTTTTTCCGGTAACCTCCTCTCCTCAAAAGCCACTGCTTCGGCGACAAATCAAGCAGCAGAACAGGGTCCTCCGGAAAACGGCTACCACCATGTTCGTTTTTTCCAGCCATTGAACATACTCCACAGAGTTCATTCTCAAAAAGCTGTCGGTACGCTCGTTTTTTCTACCTGGGGTGGTTTCGGGAAAAGAAATCAAGGCAGGCAATCGGGGGACAATCTCTCCCTTCTTTTCTCATTTTACAATAACAATCAAACGGAGCATAATCGTTCCGTAATACGTTCTGCCGATCTCTCATCATTGAGAACTACAGGATAAAACGCTTGAGAGGTGTTCACACAAATTTTCTTATAATTACAAATCAACGGAACCGACTCATTCATAGTAAACCCTTAACATCCAGCCCGACTTTGGAACAACATACATACAACAATTGTCCTGTCTGCAGCTATCCTCTGACAGTGCAAAGTGCAATCTGCCCGCGATGCGGCAATGACATTCTCGAAGATATCTCCTCTCTCGACGAGCAATCACAGGAAAAGCACCTTAAAACAATCGACGAAAAAAAAGCTGACTGGTATGCCCGTTGTGTAACCGACAACCTTAATTGCTGCGAAATGCAGCCTCCGTCCCATGACGAAAGCGATTGCAATGCTGATGTAGACCGGGAAAAAGGAGGAAAGCTGATCGATGCCCCTGTCTTTTCTCTTCCCCGCAGGGAATTGCTTGAAGAAAGGTCGAAAAGGAACGAATGGTGGGACGCCCTGAATACCGACTGGAAAGAGGTCATCAGAAACACGATAAAAACATCAAGCGATCCGACAGATCAGGAGCTGCTCAGCTTCCTCAACGTTACTCATCTGAGATGTGACAACCGCAGAATTCACAGCCTTGCCCCTTTGCGAGTGCTTGAAAACCTTCAGCAGCTTCGATGCGATGAATCACCGATTGAAAACCTTGAGCCGCTCAAGAAGCTAAAAAAACTGCAGCGGCTCTACGCCTTCGACTGTGATTTATCCTCTCTCGAACCTTTGCGCGATATAACCAGCCTCAAGCTGCTCTGGATATCCAGTACCGAGGTCAGCAGCCTGGAGCCCGTCGCAAACCTCGTCAACCTTGAAGAGCTTTACTGTTCCGAAACACCGGTCAGCGATCTTTCCCCTTTAGCAAATCTTACCAGCCTTGAAAAGATAAGCTGTTACAAAACCGCCGTTTCCTCGCTCAAGCCTCTTGAGAAACTTGAGAATCTCATAGAACTCGGCTTCAACAGTACCGCAGTAGATGATCTGTCGCCGCTTCAAGGCCTTGAAAATCTCGAATATCTGCGTTTCAGCCGTACTGCTATCTGCACGATCAAACCACTCTCGGGATGTATAAACCTTAGGGAATTGAGTTTCAACGAGACCGGAGTGGATTCTCTTGAACCGCTTGCCGGGCTGCCTGAACTTGAAGAGCTGTCTTTTGCAAACACGAACATAACCTCGATAGCCCCACTGATGCACCTGGAATATCTCGAGAAAATCGAACTCTCGGCGGGTCAGGTCCCAAATGAAGAGCTTGAACAGTTCCTTGAGCTTCACCCGGACTGTGATATTATTTTGAAGAAATGAAAACAGCCGTTCAGACAGGTAACCTGATGGGGC
>JANQFD010000113.1 GCA_028278005.1 Chlorobium sp.
CAGCATATCATGTTCGCGGCCCTCACCGGCATCGATCTTCACGAACTCGATGTTGTTTGTCTGTTGAAGAGCGGCATTTTCCTTTCGTATATGGTTCACGGCGGCAATCTCTGCACGTATGTTGCCCGGCCTGTCCATGTCCCACTCTTTTATTTCATATTTTTCCGAATCGAGATACTCCTCCTTGCCTTCTTTTACCGGTACATGCTCGCACAGCTCGTATGCCGGGCCGTACATGCCGTAATTTGACGAGAGCGTTGCGGCAAGCACCATCCGGGCCATGAAAGTGGAACGGTGGCCCGTCTGCAGTTCCTCATGCAGAATATCCGGAGTGTTCGGCCAGAAATTCGGCCTCATGTACTCCCTGACTTCCGTAGTCGTCAGTTCAGTGAGATACTCCTGCAGGTCTTTCTTGTTGTTTCGCCAGGTAAAGTAGGTATACGACTGGTTGAATCCCCCCTTGGCAAGACGTGCCATAACCTTCGGCCTTGTGAACGCCTCGGCCAGAAACACCGCATCGGGGTACTCGGCACTGATCTCGCTGATCGCCCAGTCCCAGAAATGAAACGCCTTGGTGTGGGGGTTGTCCACCCTGAAAATCCTGACACCCTTTTTCATCCAGAAGAGCATGACGCTTTTGAGTTCTATCCAGAGATTCTGCCAGTCATCGGTTTCGAAATCGATCGGCAGGATGTCTTCATACTTTTTCGGCGGATTCTCGGCAAACTGCACCGTACCGTCAGGACGCCACCTGAACCACTTGGGATGCTCCTTTACATAGGGATGATCGGGCGAACATTGAAATGCTATGTCCATCGCAACCGAAATGCCGTGCCGGCCGGCTTCCTGTACAAACCGCTCAAAATCCTTTATGGTACCGAGTTCAGGGTGAACCGATTTGTGCCCGCCGTCTTTGCCGCCGATCGCCCAGCAGCTGCCCGGATCATCGGGTCCGGCAACCAGAGCGTTGTTTCGCCCTTTCCGTTTGGTAACCCCTATAGGATGAATCGGGGGAAGATAGACCACATCAAAACCCATCCTGGCAATGAGAGGCAGCATACGCTCACAATCCCTGAAAGTCCCGTGCCTTCCGGGCTCTTCTGCCCAGGAACGCGGAAACAACTCGTACCATGTACTGAATCCGGCCCTTTCCTGGTCAACCTGTATCCCGAGCACTTTTCCGTATTGAGAAGCAAACTCTTTATCGGGATAACGGTGCATCAGCCTCTGCAGCTCTTCGGAAAGCGCTGCGGATTCGGCAACCTCGGCATCTCCTGTTGTCATGACCGACCCGAGTTCGTTCATTCGCTCACCATCTTTTTTCGTTGCACGAAGAGATGCTTTTTCAACCATACCGGCCCCCATCTGCAGTTCAAGGGAAACATCCTGGCCGGCTTCGATTTTTTTCGTGAGCCCCCTTCGCCATGTCTGGAAATGGTCAACCCACGCCTCAATGGTAAACTCCCAGAAACCCGGCTCTTCAACCCTGAATTCTCCCTCCCAGCGATCGTTTACGAGCTGCTTCATGGCAACCCGCTTCCATGCACGAGACGATCCGGGACGGAAACAGAGCATGGCGGTGACACAATCCGCCCCGTCGGGAAATATATCCGCACCGACCACAACCGTCTCACCGGCAACCCGTTTGGCAGGATAACGCCCGTCATCGATCTCCGGTGAGACACCTTCGATAACGACACGCCTTCTGCCGTCGAATTTCCGGTTGCTGTTTTTCGCCTTGTGCTGGTAGAATGTATGATTCATTGTATATAATGGGTATAAGAATATATCGGTTCAAACCTGCTGCAAAATAGGGAAAAGTTGCGTTTGCATTATGCGAAAAAAATGATTTTTTGAACAAGTACAAGACTGCATGGCAAATTGCAGCAGGGCACATATAAAGGAGATACACCATGTTTGAAGGAGAAAAAGAACGACTGCACGAGATACACCACCGTATAGAACAGTTACGGGGGTATCTTTGACGTCGATGAACGACTGCAGAAGATAGGTGAGCTCGAACAGATCACTGCAGAGGAAAACTTCTGGGAGAACCAGCAGGAAGCCCAGAAGGTCCTCGCGGAGATCAATGAACACAAGGTCTGGACCGAAGGTTTCATGAAAATCGAAAACCGGACCACAGAACTGAAAGAAGAGCTGGAGATTGCCGAAGAGCTCGGAGAAGAATCGCTCGCCGAGGAGATAGATTCGCGCATCAGCGCCATCGAACAGGAGATCACGTCGCTCGAGTTCAGGAACATGCTTTCCGGCAAGGACGATCCGGGCAACGCGCTCATCACCATTCATGCCGGGGCGGGAGGAACGGAAGCGCAGGACTGGGCAGAAATGCTTTACCGGATGTACATGCGGTGGGCCGAGCGTAAAGGATTCAAGGTCTATACCGACGACTACCAGGAAGGTGAGGGCGCAGGCATAAAAACCGCCACACTTGAAATCCAGGGGCCGTATGCCTACGGATACCTCAAAGCGGAAAACGGCGTGCACCGTCTGGTACGGGTTTCTCCGTTCGATTCGAACGCCCGCCGCCACACCTCTTTTGCCAGTGTGTTCACCTATCCGGAAGCCCCCCCGGACGCCGAGATCGATATCCGCAAGGAAGACCTCGAACTCTCCACCTTCCGGAGCGGCGGCAAAGGAGGCCAGAACGTCAACAAGGTTGAAACCGCGGTGCGCATCAAGCACATGCCTTCCGGCATCGTTGTTTCCTGCCAGCAGGAGCGTTCACAGTTTCAGAACCGGGAGCGTGCCATGAAAATGCTGCGCGCCCAGCTCTACCAGAAACAGCGTGAGGAGGAAGAAGCCCGCAAACAGGAACTCGAAGGGAAGAAAATGAAAATCGAGTGGGGCAGTCAGATTCGCAGCTATGTGATGGATGACCGGAGAATCAAGGATCACCGGACAAACCATGAGCGGCACGATATAGAAACCGTTCTCGACGGCGACATCGACGATTTCATGGAGAAGTATCTGTCGGAATTCAGCAACTGATGTTCTGTGACATCTAAATTTCAATAAAAACAATGGCTGATAACCCCCTCAAATTCGGCATTATCTCCGACATCCACTACGGCAACGGCAATCGTACCGCAGAAAAAAGCGATCTTCGTGCCTGTTTCGATTTCTGGCAGAAGAACAATGCGGCGTTTACCGTTCAGCTCGGTGACCTGATTGACGGAAAAGGACCTGAAGCCGAAGAAAATCTTGTAGCTGCCACGGCCGTTCTTCGAGAGTATCCCGATACACTCTATCATGTCGCCGGGAACCACTGTCTCGGCGCACCTCTTGACCGCTACCTCGAAGAAACCGCTCTTCTTTCACCCTACTACACCTTCAGCACACACGGTATACGGTTCATCGTGCTGCACGGCATGGACATCAACCCTGAAACAAACCCGGATTCAGATCCTGACCGTTCGAGAAAAAACCTCGTGATGAGCGACCCCTGGGCAAACCTCTACTGCGGCGCTATCGGACAGATACAGATCAACTGGCTCGTGCAGCAACTTGACGAAGCCCTGAAAGCCGGTGAAAAAGTGATCCTGTTCTGCCATTTCCCTCTTCTGAAAGAAACTTCCGACGAACCACACGGCCTGTTGTGGAACCACGACGAGATAACCGATGTGCTGCGGCATTACCAGAACATCGTCGCCTGTTTCACCGGCCACCTGCACCGCAGCGCCTATTTCAAGCGATACGGCATTCATTTCATGACCATGGCGCCCTTCATCAAGCGCAACGAACCTCCTCACTACACCTGCGGCATGATCGAGATCGACGATTCATCTCTCCGCATCTACGATCAGAATATGAACGAACTCCAGACGCTGAAAATAGCATAACCGCATTCCTGCCAGAAGAAAGCGGATCGGTAAAAGGGTAGATGTCATCAAAGAAGTAACCTAAGTTTATTGTTCTGGTATGCAATGCTTTGCTTTTTTTATTCTCTGGCACTAATTTAAATCTGGTCGCTTGTTCAACGTTTTTAAATCCAAGGAGGTTTTAATGCGTGAGGAAACAAAGAAGATTCGGGAGATTGCTGACGAAGCGAAGAAAAAAATTGCGTGGAAAGAACCTGAGGTGCTGGGTGCAAAAGGCAAGGCCTGTGAGTGTAAACCCGGTCCTTATACTTATGAGAGCAGCCCGAGTTACGGAGTGGTATGTTCCGATACGAGCTATATAAAAGAATGCGACGATTGCTGACTCTGTTCTGTTTAGTAAACACGGAGTGATACGTGGAGAACAGTTTGAAGGCTGAGAGGTTTCTTTATCGTGAAGAACCGTTTGGCGGAATGATAATTGCAAGAGATTCTGGGCATGAACTGTTGCTAAATCATTCCGCCTTTTTTATTGCCCGGCTTTATCTTGGCGATTGCCTGACGCCAAATGAGATCGTTGACCGGATAGTTGAGCAGTATGATATTTCGTCAACAGATGGGCTTGAAAAACAGATTTCAGGGGTTATTGCTGATGTAGAACGCTATTTTTTGTTTTCAGGCAAATACGTGTCTTCCTGGAATTCTGTTTACGCTCCTGTTCAGGCACCAGAGGTTTTGTCTGCTCCGGTTTCTGTATTCTGGGAGATTACGTCATTATGTAATCAATCCTGTTGTCATTGCTATAACACTTCCGGTCAGCAGGCTGAAGGTGAGTTGACAACGGAGGAGTGTTTGCAGCTTATCGATGAGTTGCACGAAGCAGGAACATATAAGCTTATTATCGGTGGAGGGGAGCCGTTCTGCCGTCCGGATTTTTTGCATCTGGTCCGTTCAGCGTCTGAACGTGGGATGTCTATGGTTACTGCTACCAATGGGACGCTACTTGATGATGCGGCTTGTGATCTTGCTCTGGAATGCAGGGACTTTAAGCTGCTTGTCAGTCTCCATGATTTCGTTGCCGAACGCCATGATTTATTCTGTGGCTTGAACGGGGCATATGAGCTCACGTTGGCAGGGCTGAAGCTGCTCAAGCAACGAGGGGTCAAATTTGGTATTCAGTCGATGTTGACCAAGGCCATATGTGAGAATATGGAGAGATTCTTTGCGTTTGTCAACTCGCTTGGTGCCCAAAGCCTACATTTGAAAAGCGCGGTACCGATAGGAAAGGAGTGTATGAATCGTTCGTGCCTGGAAGATAATGAGTTGCTCCAGTATCGTAATCGGGTGGAGGCGTTGGCCAAGGAATACTCGTCGTCGATGCAGGTTCATTTTGGGATACCACTATCCGATACGCGGGAAAAACAGATGGAAACATGCGAGCCGGTGAATATGAAGCTTAGCTGCGGTCCAGGATTCCGCAATTGCGGTATTCTACCGGATGGACGTCTTGTAGCCTGTTCGTTCCTAAGGGGAGAGAACTGGACGAGCGAGTGGTCGGTCAGGGATAAACCGTTTAAAGAATTGTGGGTCGAATCGTCGATTTTTACGCCTTTTCGTTTACTGAGCAGTGTTGATATTGAGCAGTGTAACACGTGTTCACGACTTGGGAGTGAATGTAATGCCGGTTGTCGAGCAAGGGCATTTAATGAGACTGGCAATTTTTATGCTCGTGATCCGCGGTGTTATCTTGGTTGAAATGATTAAACATAAGGGGACATTCTATAAGTATGTACTAACAAAACAGTACAAAAGATGAGGGAAGGTCCCCCACACTCGGCAACAGTCTGATAGTTTTCGCAGACACCAAGCTAGATAATACTCCCGACAAGTGCTATGAAAAGCATAGGCTATAGCAGCGATTTACTCACTGCTACAGAATCTCACACCTTATCGTTATGGGTATTCGACATGCAAACGGGTGGTTGTCAAACATCTTTTATTCAGATTCCAGAATTCGATCGAGAGGCCAAAATTTTCCCATACGAGGTTGGTCTCTCAACGTTGTTCCACGGCCCCTCCTGCCGAATTAATGCCCGCACCCGTTTGTCAGCAGTTGTTCACTCGCTCATAGGCAAACATTTCCTTGTTTTTCATCACTATCAAGGATCCCCAGCAGTTTCATAGCATCCTCAGAAAACCCTACGGTATATCACTCCAGGACTCGGCTTCCGGTGCTTCTTCGACAGACTCCTGCGGAACAGTTGGAGCACCGAATGTTTTCACCTCATCCGCCTCAAGTCGAGGTGCGAATTTCTGACGGCCTTCATTGTTGGCATCCCTGATGAACCACATCAGACGAACCCAATAGATACCAAAACCGGCGAAACCGAGGTATTCGATCCAG
>JANQFD010000040.1 GCA_028278005.1 Chlorobium sp.
GGCCAGACCGTAACGCAGACCCTGAATACTGACCCTGACCTCCGGCAAGCCGAGCAGTCTCATGAATTGATGCAGGATAAGGGTTCCCATGGTTATGACATCGGCTCTTCCTTCAGCAACGCCCCTGCCGGTGATCTGATCGAGGGTTGATGAACCGAGTTCCTGCAGAAGCAGGCTGACCTGTTCGTAGCGCAGGGGATAATTATGTATTTTCTCAGGCTCGAACGTTTGCAATCCTGAAACAAGCGCTGCAATAGTCGTCAATGTTCCGGCCACTCCGAAAACGTGTTCCCTGCATGCAAAGAAAGGTTCGAGGTTACCCGTGAGCAGCCGGTTGATTTCATTTTTTGCTTCCAGGAATTCCTCTTCCGAAGGCGGCAGCCCTGAGAAGAAGCGCTCGGTGAGCCTTACCGAACCGATGTCGATACTGACGCTATGCTCGATATGGCTGGTATCGCCCATCGTTATTTCCGTACTGCCTCCCCCGATATCGATAACCGTAAACCGTTCGGGAATATCGCTCATACCGGCCACTGCACCGGTGAAAGTTATCGCTGCTTCTTCTTCGCCGCTCAGGGTTTTTATGACAACATCGCTTGACATCAGGACTTCGTCGATGATTTCCATGCGGTTTTTCGCATCACGGAGAGCGCTGGTTCCTGCAGCAACTATACTCTTTGCCTTGTTTGCCTTGCTCAGCTCCTTGAAATCAAGAATACATTGAATGAGCCGCTGCATGGCAGCATGATCGATTATTTTCTGCTCATCGACATTTTTCCCGAGCCTGACGATGGTCTGGCGATGCAGTACCGGATGTATCCGGTTGTTAACCGGATCGAGATCTGCGATAAGCAGCAGCGCCGTGTTGGTTCCAATATCAATAAAGGATGCTCGTTTCATAAAGGTTAACAGGTGTTAACGGTTGAAGGTGCAACGAGATAAGAGAGCCATTCATCTTCATAGACAGCGCGGACAATGGTATAACCGGATCTTTTCAGGAGCTTTTTCAGCAGGGGCTCGTCATAGATCATGATACCTGAAAGCATCAGGAGGCTCCGGGGGGCCATACGCTGCAGTGACGGCAGTATCCGTTCTATGACGCTCCGGTTGATGTTTGCCAGGATAAGGTCGAAAGGTTCAGAAAGTATCTTCTGCAGGTCGTCCTCAGCATCGAGCTTGGCTATCTGTATGTTTTCCGTATCGTTGTCACGTATATTTTCGCGTGCGTTTTCCAGAGCCCAGTCATTATTGTCGACGGCCAGTATCTGTTTCCTGTTGCCCAGCTTTCGGCATGCAATTGCAAGTACACCCGTTCCTGTACCGATGTCGAGAATGCGCAGGTTTTCAATGGCAAGGTGTTCGAGCTGGCGGAGCATGAGCCTCGTTGTTGCGTGGTAACCGGTCCCGAATGACATTTTGGGATTGATTTCAATAACGATCTGTCCCTCTTTGGCTGCTGCTGTCTTGTGTTTTTGTACTATCAGGATGCGGTCCGAGATTTCAATCGGCTGAAGATGGGCTTCCCACTCGGCATTCCAGTTTTTGTCTGCCATGTGTCTGACTGTGAAAACAGGAGGCGAGCCGAATGATCTCTCAAGCAGCTCGACAATCTCCTTTTCTTTTTCCCCGGACCAGTCAGAATCGGGAATGTATGCGTGCAGTTTGTTTTCCTCTTCCTGGAAATATTCTATTCCTTCGCCGATCAACAGCCCCAGACATGGCTCTATCAGTTCAGGGGAGAGCGAGAAGGATAGTTCTATATAGTCGTTGGAAGCAGCCATTGTAAGATGAAAAGTATCATTGAACCTGCATTTCGGCTTCATTTTTGCCGAAAAAAGGTACCTCGATCAGGAATGTTGTCAATATAAGGCTTAATTTTACATATCGTATCGGACAACCATACGGCGGATTCTATCGCCGGGAACCTTTGATTTCGAGAAGACGAACGCCTTTGACAAAATGCTTTTTGTAATACCTGTTGTTGAGGTTGCCCATCGTTACCCCCCGGCTTGACGAAGCATGTGCGAACAGGTCGCTATCAAGATAAATGCCGACATGATCGATGTGCGATCCGTTGATCCTGAAAAAAACAAGATCCCCTCTTCTGAGTTTTTTTATGGGGACTTTCCGTCCTATTCTGGCAAGGTCCCTCGAGGTTCTCGGCAGCCGGGCGTTGAAAGTTTTCTGATAGATGTAATTGACAAAACCCGAGCAGTCGAATCCGCGTCTGGTCGTGCCGCCATACTGGTATGCAATGCCGAAAAGGCTGCTGATATTTTCAAGCAGTTCCATGAGTTTGTCTTCATGGACACGCATCGGCAGCCGGGTATATGTTTTTGTGTTTTTTCCGCTATATTTAACGCCTTGAGAAGAGTGGCCGCCGGCGCATCCGGATGCAAGCAGCATCAGGCATACCAGCGCATAGCGCAGCAGATAAGGCAATCCGGCCGCTCTCGAACTCATTTGTTTTGTGATATGCATAGAACAAAACTCCTGGTTTGAACGATCATCACAGGAAGATAACAACTGATATGACTGTAATGAAATTCGGGGGAACGTCGATAGGAACTGCCCCCTCAATGAAGCGGGCAATGGATATCGTTGCCGAAAAACAGAAGAAGAACCCCCCGGTTGTTGTGCTCAGCGCATGCAGCGGGATAACCAACAAGCTTATACGGATAGCCGAAGCATCAGGAGAAAGCAGGCTTGATGAGGCGATGGAGCTTTCCGGTGAGGTCAGGGATCATCATCGCAGTCTTGTCGATGCTCTGATACAGGATGAAACGAGACGCAGTTCCGTGCTGGAAAAAGTGGAATCTTACATAGGTGAGCTTGAAATGCTGATCAAGGGGGTCGATATCGTCGGTGAACTTACAGCACGATCATACGATACGTTCTGTTCGTTCGGTGAACTGCTGTCTACGACTATTTTTTCCGAGGCAATGCAGGATGCAGGGCATGAGGCCGTCTGGCAGGATATACGGGAGGTCATGATAACCGACGACAATTTCAGCACCGCAAGGCCGCTGGAGGAGCTTTGCGAGAGCAATGTAAAGACGGCGATCAAATCGCAGCTCGAAGCGGGTAAAACGGTGGTAACGCAGGGATTCATCGGTTCGACGAAAGACGGAAAAACAACCACATTCGGCAGAGGAGGTTCTGATTTTACCGCAGCGCTGCTCGGTGCGTGGCTTCCTTCGGATGAAATTCAGATCTGGACTGACGTTGACGGAGTGATGACCTGTGACCCGAGGATCGTTCCCGATGCAAAAAGTATCAGGGTGATGACGTTTACCGAGGCTGCCGAGCTTTCCTACCTCGGCGCCAAGGTTCTTCATCCTGATACCATTGCACCGGCGGTGAAAAAGAATATCCCGGTTTACGTACTCAATTCACTCCACCCTGAGGCGAAAGGGACGGTTATTACCAACGATCCTGCCATTCTCGAGGGGATGAGTTACGGCGGACTTGTCAAATCCATTGCCGCAAAGAAAGGCCAGTGCATCATCAATTTCCGTTCGAACAGAATGCTTGGCCGTCACGGCTTTATGGCGGATCTTTTCGACGTGTTCGCCCGAACCGGGGTATCGGTGGAGATGATTTCCACGAGTGAAGTATCCGTTTCCCTCACTGTAGGTGAGTCAGCCTCTCTGGAAGAGTTGTTGATCGAACTGAAAAGAAAAGGTGACGTTGAAATCGAACCGTCGGTGGCAACCATCAGTGTCGTCGGGGACAATCTCAGGACGGCAAAGGGGGTTGCGGGACGGATTTTCAGCGCCATGAAGGATGTCAATATCAGAATGATTTCCCAGGGAGCTTCGGAAATCAACGTTGGTTTTGTGGTTGAGGAGAAGGATGTTCCAAAGGCGCTGCAGAATCTTCATCGTGAGTTTTTTTCCGGCAGCGAAACAAGCCGGATTTTCGAAAGGCCGGCCGGTAAAGGATAGTTGGCAGTCTTCAGTTCACAGTCGGCAATGATTGTTTGCAATCCTGAGGCGACTGCAGGCGGTAAGTAACATGGAGCACGGTGTCCGGATAACGATAAATTACGGAGAAATATGGATTACAAAACGGCAGGTGTTGATATCAATGCCGGAGAGGAGTTTGTAAGACTGATCAAACCCCAGGTTCGTCAGACGTTTACCGGGGGCGTGATGACCGATATCGGGGCTTTCGGCGGTTTTTTTCAACCTGATTTTTCGGCTTACTCCAATCCCGTTCTGGTCAGCAGCATCGATGGTGTCGGAACAAAGCTGAAGGTTGCGTCGGAAGTGGGACGTTTTGATACCATCGGTGCCTGCCTGGTTAATCATTGCGTAAACGACATTCTGGTCTGTGGAGCAAAACCGCTGTTTTTTCTCGACTATTATGCATGCGGAAAACTGATGCCGGCAATGGCTGCCGATGTTGTCCGGGGGATGGTGGCTGCATGCAGGGAAAACGCATGTGCGCTTATCGGCGGTGAGACAGCGGAAATGCCGGGTGTGTATGCAAAGGACGACTTCGATCTTGCCGGGACGATTGTCGGTATTGTTGAACGTGATCGTATCATCAACGGTTCGGCAATAACCGAAGGAGATGTGATGATAGGACTGTCTTCAACCGGGCTGCATACGAACGGCTATTCGCTGGCAAGAAAGGTCCTGGAGGGCAAGCTCGGGGAGGGGGCCGACAAATTGAAAGGCACGATAGGCGATGAACTGCTGAAGGTTCACCGGTCCTATCTGCCGGTTATCGAGCCGTTACTTGCTTCGGAAAGTATCCGTGGCATGTCGCATGTAACAGGGGGCGGACTGACAGGCAACACCATGCGGGTGATGCCCGACGGTCTCGGGCTGGATGTGGACTGGGGATCATGGCCGGAGCCTGCCATCTTTGATATCATTCGCAGGGAAGGTAGCGTGCCGGAAGAGGATATGCGCAGAACCTTTAACCTCGGTATCGGGTTGGTAGTGATCGTTGCCGCAGATGATGTGGATCGGATTATGACCGATTTGAAATCAAAGCAGGAAAATGCTTACATTATAGGCCGGATTGTTCGTTTGTGACAATACAGAGGCTTGTGTAATTAACATGAAAGGTTATGCTTACTTTGATTGTGATTTTAACCGTTAGCTATCTCATCGGCTCCATCCCTACAAGCATTATTGCGGGTAAACTGCTCAGAGGTATCGACATTCGTGACTACGGCAGCGGTAATGCCGGAGGGACAAATGCGTTCAGGGTGCTTGGCTGGAAAACGGGGCTTACGGTTACCATCCTCGATATTATCAAAGGAGCTATTGCGGCAATATCCGTTGTAGTGTTTTTCGAGGCCAATCCTCTCGGTCCCATGCCGGATATAAACCCTATCGCGTTGCGGCTTGTAGCCGGATTGAGCGCGGTTTTCGGTCATGTATTCACTGTATTTGCAGGTTTCAAAGGCGGCAAAGGAGTGAGCACGGCGGCAGGTATGATGTTTGCCATAGCGCCGGTTACAACTCTTTTCGTTATGGGTGTTTTTCTTCTTGTGGTCTTTGTTTCAAGATATGTTTCCGTTGCTTCGATGCTCGCAGCGATAGCTTTTCCATTGATCATTGCCATAAGGAAATACCTGTTCGACCTCGGAGAGGGACTGGATTACTACATCAAGATGTTCAATACCAGGGTGTTCATTCATGACAGCCTCGATTATCATCTTCTGATTTTCGGGCTTATCGTTGCACTCGCGATCATTTACACCCACCGGGAAAATATCAGGCGGTTGCTTTCAGGAAATGAGAACAGGGTAACATTTCACGGGCATTCCTGATACAGCCATGTGTCGGGAGAGGTTGATGAAGATAACGATTCTTGGAGCAGGGAGCTGGGGTACGACGCTTGCCGTACTTCTGGCTGGAAAGGGGTTCCGGGTTGGTCTCTGGTCACATCGTGAGGATTTTGCCCGCGAGCTCGAGCGTACACGTCAAAACGTCCGCTACCTGCGCGGCATTTCCCTGCCTGAAGTCATTCGTATCGACAGCAATATTCTGAAGGCCGTCGAGGGGGCCGACATGGTGGTTACTGCCGTGCCCTCCCAGGCATTGCGTGAAACCCTTTCTCTGCTTCGTGATTCCTCTCTTGAAGGAACAATCATGGTCAACGTGGCCAAAGGTATCGAGCTCGATACCGGCAAGCGGCTGTCGGAAGTAATCCTTGATGTACTTCCACAGGTTCGGCCTGACAGGGTAGCGGTGCTGTACGGTCCGAGCCACGCCGAGGAAGTGTCCGAAAAGCAGCCGACAACCGTTGTTGCCGCGTCATCCTCGATCGAAACCGCCGAAAAGGTTCAGGAAGCGTTTCATACCAGCTCGTTCCGTGTCTATGTTAATACCGATATCGTCGGTGTGGAAGTGGCAGGTTCGGTAAAGAATATCATCGCCATCGCAGCGGGCATATCCGATGGACTGGGTTTCGGTGATAACGCAAAAGCTGCAATCATTACACGTGGATTGGCCGAGATATCCCGGCTTGCCGTCAGCCTTGGTGGCGATCCCATGACCGTTTCAGGTCTGTCAGGCATAGGTGACCTGGTGGTGACCTGTCTGAGCCGTCACAGCAGGAACCGTTATGTCGGCGAGCAGATCGGTAAAGGCAAGCGTCTCGATGAGGTTATCAGCCAGATGAAGATGGTAGCCGAGGGGGTGTCTACCACGGAAGCAGTGGTTGCCCTGAGCAAAAAACTGGACGTGGACATGCCGATTACCCTTGCGGTTTATGAAATGCTTTTCGAGAACAAACCCGCCGAAGAAGCTATTCTGGATTTGATGACAAGGGAGCCGAAACAGGAACTGTAGGGCCGCTTCGAATAACCTGCTGCAGCAAAAGCCTGCAGCGTTGAGCGGTGCTCAAAATCCTCATGTATTCGCATATACACTCCGGTTTCTGCGCTCCGTTCGCCTTGCATGCTTATGCTTCGCTGCGTTTATTAGAAGCGACCAAAGCTTGTTTCTGGCCATTCAGCCAGTCGACCATCAAGCTGTCACAGACTACCCACTGAGAACTTGCCTAATGGTATTTCTTCGGGTATTCGTACCAGACAAGCTCGCCTGAACCCATCATGGTTTCCTGCCATGAATTGCTGTTCATGTCTATCCGGACGGCACCGCAGGTAACGATATTGTCGATGTGTTCCCCGGAGAGGAAGTTTGCAAAAGAAGTGAGCGTGGGGTTATGCCCGAAAAGCATGGCTGATGAACAGCTGCCGGGAATCTGCCGGACAATCTGCAGCATATGATTGATCCCGCCGTTGTAGATTTCGATGCGCTGATCGATGTTTTCAGCAGGATATCCCAAAATGTCGCAGAATATTTCCGCTGTGGTCAGGGCACGATTAGCCGGGCTCGATATGACGAGGTCGATCAGCGCCTTTTTCTCTGCTATCAGCTTTGCCATGAAGGGGGCTGCTTTCTCGCCCCTCCTGTTCAGGGGACGGTCGAAGTCCGCAAGGTTTGCGTTGTCCCAGCTTGACTTGGCATGTCTGACGAGATAAAGGGTTTTCATGGCTTAACCTTCATATAGTGTTGCTTCAATGTCATGATCCGCTTGTAGGAACTGTCTATACGGGTTGAGGAAACCACACCTTCGTCCACGAGTGAACGAATGATCTTCACGGCTTTATGTGCAATATCGGGATCGTAGCTTGAATTGTTGGCAAAAAGCAGGATATCGACGCCGGCTTCGATTGCCCGCCGGATCGCAGTTTCGAGACTGTAGTGATCAGCCACAGCCTTCATTTGCATGTCATCACTGATTACCGGGCCCCTGAATCCAAGCGAGTTGCGCAGGAGTCCGGTTATGACGGTTTTCGACAGCGTTGCGGGATAGGTCTGGTCAAGGCTGGCGTTGTAGACATGGGCGGTCATGACAAGCCCGATGTAACCGTCTTCGATCAGATTCCTGTAAGGCAGCAGCTCGGATGCATCCCAGCTTTCGGTGATATCGGTGAAGTCCTTGTGGGTGTCGGTTGTCGAGCTGCCGTGACCGGGAAAATGCTTGAGTGCCGGAATGATGTTTCCGGCCTGCAGGGCTCTTACGGTTTCGGCGGCATGTGACGTGACGATTTCGGG
>JANQFD010000161.1 GCA_028278005.1 Chlorobium sp.
CATCAGGGCAAAGGTAAAGCTGCCGGAATAGGCAAAGAGCAGTGTCGTCGTCATGGTCCCGACAACGGCCTGCCCGACACGAAATCCGGACATGATCAGTTCCTTCCGGGTTATGCCGGGATGCTTTTCAACGACCTCGGCTTGTGAAGCCGCAACGTCCATGGCCATATCCATCACCGCTCCGGCGGCAGATATGAAAATTCCTGAAAGAAAAATATCGGTAAGATTGAGAGAAAAGAAGCCCGCATATAATATCATTTCGGCAAAATCCCTCGATGTCCCAGGCACCCGGAACAACGCCCCAAAGAGCACAGCAAGTACTGCCGTAATGGCAACTCCGCTGATAGCGCCAGAAAGCGCGACAGCTCCCTTCCGGGTAAAACCGGTAATCAGCAGCATGATGACCGACGTCGTAGAAGAAACAATCAGGAATGCAACCGGCAGAGCTGGAACACCTTTGAGAAAGAGAGGAATCAGAACTTTCCAGATAACGAGCGCCGTAAAAACAAA
Organism: Chlorobium sp.; assembly: GCA_028278005.1. Taxonomy (GTDB): domain Bacteria; phylum Bacteroidota; class Chlorobiia; order Chlorobiales; family Chlorobiaceae; genus Prosthecochloris. The sequence goes on from JANQFD010000161.1 coordinate 511, forward strand.
CGAAAGCAGTGCGCGAAATCCGGTCCAGCGGGCAAACCAGACAAGAAATAGCCCAAAGAGAACAAACAGAACAAGTTCAACATCGAGCCTGTAAAGATCTGCCGCCCTGGTGCTGATAATCCTTTCTGCATCTCCGTCGGTTTTGAGAACGGCAAGAACCCTGTCACCTTCACGAAACAGCTTGTCATAGCTCATCTGCCCCACCAGGACATTGGAACCTTCGGTTATCTCTCCTTTGTGCCGGCCGGTTTCGACCTCAAGTACCAAGTGCTGTTGCCCTGTCAAAATAAGACCATGTCTTTTAAGATCGCTGTTGTCAACACTGACAATCCTTGCCTGCTCATGAACGGTGTTTTCCATCAGTTCAGGTTTTTCAAAACCGGTAGGAAGAAACCATAAAAACCCTGAAATGAAAACGATGAAAAGTGTGAAAAGTGTATCGGTCTTTTTGAATTGCATCTTTTTCATATGGCAATAACATAAAAAAACCGGAAGGGCTTGATAATGGCCCTCCCGGCAATTGTTCAGAAATAAATCAGGACTTTGCGCAGATGATCATTTGAGTTCAGCTGCAGTCATGATCTTCTTGGCTACATCGGTGTTATCATACGAACCACTGAACAAGTCTGCACCGGCACCCATGGCATAAACAGGAACAGGAACACCGGTATGCGAATAGCTTGTCCAGGCAATACCTGCTTTTTCATTGAGGATATGTGTAATGGTAACGGTGAATGGATCATACCAGCCGTATTTCAGGAAATCATCCGTAGGATCAGGACTAGGAGCCCCGCCCATACTCCGGTTATATGCATCTTCGAGTCTGATGCTGTCTCTGGCGGTGAGTTCCAGTCCTGGATCCAATGTCGTGTCGCCAAGACCGAATTTTTCTGTCATAATTGCAAGCGCCTGGTCGAAATCAGCAGCAGCACTGTAATCAAATTTCTTGAATGATGTCTTCTGATACTTCAACAACTCAAACGTATTTTTATATCCCGTAACGGCAAAACCAAGAGTAAGACCACCGCATTCGTGGTCGCCTGTCACAACGATCAGCGTTTCGTCAGGATGCTGGTTATAAAAATCAACCGCGATAGCGATCGCGTCGTCAAATGCGACCATGTCGTGGGTTGCGCTGACCGCGTCGTTGGCATGGCATGCCCAGTCGACTTTTCCGGCCTCGACCATCATGAAGAAACCTTTGTCGTCATTGTCAAGCAGCCTGATACCTTCCTGGGTGAACTGTGCGAGAGAAATCTCACTGGTGCCGATGCGGTCGATCTCGTAATTCAGCGCTTTACCATCATAAACATCGGTTGTGGCCCAGCATTTCTGCCCAACCGGAACCCCCCGCAGACCGCCAAGCGTGCTAACGCGAGTATATCCTGCTGCGTCCATCTGGTTTTCTATGTCAGCAGCGTTCTCTTTTACATAGCCTCCACCGAAATAATCGAAGCCGCTATCGTCCATCTGGCTTGCAATTTCATAATAATTACCCCTTGACGTCTCATGAGCATAGAAACAGGCGGGTGTCGCATGATCGATACTGACGCTGGAAACGATACCGACTTTCATACCCTTTTCCTTAGCCATTTCCGCTATTGTTTTGAAGGGAAGGGTATGAGCGGGGTTCATGGAAATGGTACCGATCGTGGTCTTTTCACCGCAGGCAAGCGCCGTTGCGGCAGCAGCCGAACCGGTGATATATTGGTTCTCAGCATGAGTCGTTGCCATACCGGCAACCGGAAACTGATCAAGACTCAAAGCCCCAAGGGTGATCGCACCGTTTACTCGCCTGAAGTGCGGATCATCAAGTGCCGCCTGGGTCAGATTGACCTGCGGACTTGCCATACCATCGCCGATAAAAAAGAAAATATACTTGGGAACATTGTCGGTTGCTGCCGGAGCATTGACAATATCAGCCACTTCATCGTCTTCGTCACAACCGGATATCGACACGACAAGCATCGACATCATCAGGCATACCATGATCGTATGGAATGCGCTTCTGTGTTTTCTGGTGTTCTTCATGATTTGAAAAGATTGTCAGGGTTAAAGATTTTGCTGTATGAAACACGGGATACGACTATGGGCAATAGCCGCGAAATGACGTTTTCAGAAAAAACGCAACGCAATATATCGATTGAAATATTGAGGGAATATTACAGGTATTGAGGGAGTATTACAGAACTGTTAACATCACGCAACAAATAGTCCGCGAATGAATGAGAATCCGGTAACCTTAAATTTTAAAATCGGTTATCGAGAACGCCCGATGTAATAATGAAACATGAAGCAGGGCCGCAGCCATGAATGAGGTCAGAAATGCAGGCGTATGTTCACACCATATTCGCTTGTGCTGTTTTCCGGTTCATATCCCGTTATCCGCACAGCCCTTCCGAAGAAATCGTTATACTCGTCATATTCACCCAGCTTCGACTGGCCGATATCCCAGTAGCGCCAGAACGGTTCGACGACGATTTGGAACCTCTTGTCAAGCTCTCCTGCAATACAAAGGGACGCCCTGATGCCGTAACCATCGTCCTGATCGTTGACAAGGTCAGTGTTCAAAGGGTGAAGTTCGCTGAGCATGCTTTTCTGCGTACCGTCCCAGAAAAGATCGTATTCGAGTTTCGCACCGATTGACCACCCGTTTTCAAGGTCGGCAAGAAGAGCAATGCCCAGAGGGGTATAAGTGTAGTTCGATACCCTGTCGTAGTATAGCGCCCCTTCAGTGGATACAAGACCTTCTGCATTACCTTTTTTCCAGCGGTAGCCTATACCGGTATAGGGTGTCAGGATAATATCCTGCACATGAACGTCATGACCGAGCAGCCCCCTTACCTCGAAAACCACTGTTTCGATATCATCGATATTTCCTGTAAACTCCGACGTGTAGTCCTGATCGCCCCTTGCATACGATACTTCCGCACCAAGCATGGTTAACGGGCCTGGAAAAACGTGGCGCAATGCAAGTGTACCTTTCAAACCGTACATCAAGCCTTCCTCTTTCATGATCCCGGGCTCTTCATACGCCGAATGATAGATTTCAGGACCTAACGACCAGCGTATTCCCTGTTCTCCCGATGCTGCTGAACAATCGATTGACAGGAAAAACAGGCTGAAAAATACGACCGCTATTTTCCATTGTGATTCCGGCATAGCGTGTTCCTTTACAAGAATAATGTTGAAGAGTCAAATCCAGCAGAAAATGTAGGGCGTTTGCCGAAGATGCCCGGCGGTGTTCACAGGAACGTAACACGATTATCAGAAAACCCGCTTTGTCAGCCCGAACCATGCTGCTTACCTGCCATGCCCGATTGCTTTCAACGGCCGTTGATCGGCGCCCCCCTGGTTTCCGGTATTCCGTTTCAGCAATGACCTCTTCAACAACGTTGATCTGAACAGTCTCCTTTCCCGGACCGCTCATCGACGACATACATGATATCCCTCAGCCCTCCTGCCGCATTGCCTCAAACCGGCAGAGTTCCTTGACGGGTTTCTGAAATATCGGGAGCAAGCATATATTGAAAGCGTCTTACCTTTACCGCCACTACCTGTGTCGAGTAAGCCGCGTCTCCTCCGGAGACAAACAAAAAGCAGAACTGTTCATGCTGCAACTCAAGACAGCCGGAAGTATAGCGCTCGACAATCTCGGCGAGAAACTCTCCTTCCCGCCGCGTTGGGAAACACAGGAAGAACTTGAAGACATCGTTAACCGCTGCCACAAGGCGTTTCTTGATGAAAGATTCAATGTTTCGAAACAACTGGGGGGTTTGTTCCTGGTTGCCGAACTGACAGACAGGGCGATACGCACCGGTGAACAGGAGCATATGGACAACCCGTCAATGTCATCGGCAAAAAAGCTGGAAATGATCGTTGCTCTCGAGAGGATGAATGCCATGATGAGGCTCTACCCGGGATATATCTCCGTCATCGAGCCCTCCATCCGCACTATCGCCCGGCAAAAACACCGCCCCGCAAGAATCCTTGAACTGGCAAGCGGTGCCGGAGGACTTGCTCTGGCGATCGCAAAAAAGGTAAAGCAGCATGAACTGCCGGCGGAGATAACCGGTTCCGACATCGTTCCCGAGTATGTCGATTACTGTAACGAGCAGGCAGAAGAAAAAAGCCTTCCGGTGCAGTTCAAGACAATCAACGCTTTTGGAATGGACTTCCATGAGGGCTGTGAATGCGACATTATCCTCCTGGCGCAAAGCATGCACCATTTTTCTCCGGGACAACTGGCAAGGATAATCGTACAGAGCCGCATGCATGGTGCGCAGACATTCATGGGACTCGATGGTCATCGCGGCATCGATCTTGTTGCGGGTGTCCCCTTGACAGCCATGCTGCAGGGCATTCCTCTCCTTGCGCTTGACGGACTGACGTCGGCAAGAAAATTCTACAGTGAGATCGAGCTCGACATGATTGCCTCGATCGCAATGGGCCGAAAGCTCGAGTGCACTTTTTTTTCCTGGCCGCTGACCGTTCTCGATCTGCCGCTTCAAGAGAAAAATCCCTCGTCCAACACTCCCTGACAATGGCCCGATCCGGGCAGCAGCACCGACAGCCGTCAACAATACCGGTTCTGCAGCCAACGTTTCAAGCCCTTCATCTCCGAGACACACGATCAGGTCGAGCGGAAAATACTCATGCTGCTCAAACACCGTGATCCTGATTGCGGCGGCAACAATGACACCGGCGTCGTCAGAACGCTGAAACACTATACCTGTCTGCCTTATCATTTTCACCGCCGCCGACCGGATCGCCCGAATCGGCTGATCGTTTCAAACCTCGTTTTTTCCGGTAAAAAACGTATACTTGTTATCATTTTTCCTTTCATCTTCAACCCGCCCCGGAGAAACGATTGGCCTCTCGGCTAAGCATACTGAAGGAACAGAACTATCCCCTGCATACCGGCCTTTTTTTACTGACCCTCCTGACAACAATCTGGGCCGGAGCATTCTGGACAGGTCACCCCCCGCGGTTTGACCGCATGCAGACGTTACTGAACGATCTGGGATACGGCATTCCCTACAGCATCTC
>JANQFD010000169.1 GCA_028278005.1 Chlorobium sp.
CCGTAAACAACAAGAGTATCTCCCGGCCTGGCTTTGAAATCCTTCAGAGCACTTTTTTCAAGACCGAATACTTCAAGAGTTTTAACGGCATCTTTTTTCAGCTCTTTTGTAGTAAACGGTATGACAAGCAGGCCGCTCTTGAGGTTTTTCAATGAACTCCTGGTTACGGTTACTTTAGTCATAAAGAACAGAATTTATAGTTCTACTATCCGTCATATCATTTATTAATGATTTCTGAATTCTTTAAAAAATCCCGGACATCCGCCAGAATAATCTGTATTGCTTTTTCCCGGGCGTAGCGAAGCATGCAGCCTGCCGCATTTTTATGCCCTCCGCCCCCGTAATTCCCGGCAATTTTATTGACGTAGATATCTCCTCTCGACCTGAAGCTGACCTTCGTTCTGCCGTCCTGCATTTCAACCATAAGCACTGCGATACGAACGCTCCGGACGCTGAGCAGATATTTGATGATAAGGTCGGTATCGAAAAGCTTGCTGCCTGTTTTGTTGAGCATGTCCTGAGAGATAAAAAGCCATGAGACAGAACCGTCTTCGATCAGCTTGATTTCGCTGAGAGCCGCACCGAGCAATTGCAGCGACTGCGGCTTGAGTGAATTGTACACCTTGTCATAGATATCGTTCGGATCTGCACCTTTAGCGACCAGATCTCCCGCGAGACGGTAGACATAAGGCGTTGTTTTCGGAAACCTGAAAGATCCCGTATCCGTCATAACAGCAACGTACAAACCTTCTGCCACCCCGGGGGTGATCAGGCCTTTCCCAAGCCGGTCTTCCAGCGCCGTAACCAGATCATAGATAAGCTCGCCTGTCGACGATGCGTAGGTTTCACATACCATCAGATCAGCGAAGTCCTCCGGTTCGAGGTGATGATCGATACACAGCACATTCAGCCTGCCGAGCTCTCTGGCAAAACTGACGTGGTTCCAGATCCCCCCCATTCTTTCGCTCAGATTGGCATCGAGAAGCACCACGAGATCGGCAAGCGATATTTTCTCGATAATCTCTTCAACCTGCTCGTCAAAGACGGTTATATCTGCAATATCCTGGAGAAAAACGTAGTTGGAAGGTACTTCCGTAGGGTTGACAATAGTAACCTCTTTTCCGAGAGATCTCAGAACTTCGGCGAGAGCGACCTCACTGCCCAGCCCGTCACCGTCCGAATTAACGTGTGTTGTAAGAACAATGTGCTCACCGGCAAGCAGCATGTCGATGCATGGCGACCATTCCTTTTCTTCGAGTTTCCGTCCATATTCATGTATAATCATCAGCTCATTTTATAATTTAATCCAAATTGTAATTTACGGTATTATTATCCCGTTAACAAGGAGGAAGGAAAAACGCCATAATGCTGTTTTTTCTCAAAAGGTAATTCAATAACTTGTAACACGATTACATCAGGAAATCCCTCAGGGAACTGCTGCTGCCGGGATATCTGCATTCTCTTTTATTTCCGGCATATAACTATAGACCGTTTGTTCAGGATGCTTAAGATTTTTGAAAAGATATTCGGCTCGAAACACGATAAAGACATAAAAAAAATCGAGCCGGTCGTCGGCAACATCAATGAGATATGCACAACGCTTCATTCCCTCAGTGACGATGAACTCCGGAGGAAAAGCGGCAGCCTGAAATCAGACATACAAAAGCGGCTGGGCGCGATCCGGCAGCAAATACATGATCTTGCCGGCAAACTTGAAGATCCCGATATCGATGTCAAGCAGATTGAAGGCATCAACCGGGATCTGGATGAACTTGAGACGGCCCTGGAAACCGAAACAAAAGATGCTCTTGAAGAGGCTTTACCGGAAGCTTTTGCAATTGTAAAGGAGACCTGCAGAAGGCTCAAGGGTCATACGTACGAAGTCATGGGACGCCCCATGACCTGGGACATGGTACCTTATGATGTCCAGCTTATAGGCGGGATAGTCCTCCACCAGGGAAAAATAGCAGAAATGGCAACCGGTGAGGGAAAAACCCTGGTCTCAACCCTCCCGGCTTTTCTTAATGCCCTGACAGGAAGAGGCGTCCATATTGTTACCGTAAACGATTATCTCGCACAACGCGACAGGGAGTGGATGAATCCCATCTTCGAATTCCACGGACTGAAAACCGGAGTGATACTCAGCAGGATGCGGCCTGAGGAGCGAAAAAAGGAATATGCATGCGACATAACCTACGGCACCAACAATGAATTCGGATTTGATTATCTCCGTGACAACATGGCAGGCACTCCAGAAGATCTTGTTCAAAGGGAGTATTTCTTTGCAATTGTAGACGAGGTTGACAGCGTCCTTATCGATGAAGCACGAACACCTCTAATTATTTCGGGACCGGTGCCCGATTCCGACACAAGCAAGTATACCGAAATCAAGCCCTGGATCGAGCGTCTGGTAAAAGCTCAACTGAATCTGGTTACAGGGTATCTTTCGGAAGCCGAAAAGCTTGTTAAGGAAGACTCCGGCAACTTTGACGCCGGACTCGATCTTCTGCGGGCCAAAAGAGGCCAACCGAAAAACAGCCGCCTGATAAAGATGCTTTCGCAGACAGGTATGGCAAAACTCATGCAGAGCGTCGAAAACGATTATCTCAAGGATAACGCAAGGAGGATGCATGAAGTCGATGACGAACTTTATTTCTCGATCGACGAAAAATCCAACTCGATCGATCTGACTGACAAGGGCCGTGATTTTCTCAGCAAACTCAGTCATCAGGACCGTGACCTGTTTCTTGTACCCGATGTCGGGGCAGAAATAGCATCAATAGAGGATGACCAGTCTCTCGATGCTCAACAGAGAATTCAGAAAAAAGACGAGGTTTACCGCCTCTTTTCCGAACGCTCCGAAAAACTGCATAACATCAGCCAGCTGCTCAAGGCCTACTCGCTGTTTGAAAAAGACGACGAGTATGTCGTCCAGAACGGACAGGTCATGATCGTCGACGAGTTCACCGGCCGAATTCTTCCCGGAAGGCGTTACAGCGACGGACTCCATCAGGCTATCGAAGCAAAGGAAAACGTCAAGATCGAGGGAGAAACGCAAACACTTGCCACAATTACGATCCAGAACTTTTTCCGACTTTACAAAAAACTTGCCGGTATGACCGGTACGGCTGAAACGGAATCAGCCGAATTCTACGGCATCTACAAGCTCGATGTAATCGTGATCCCTACCAACAAACCGGTTATACGTGAAGATCGCGATGATTATGTCTACAAGACACGCAGGGAAAAATACGCGTCCATAGTCGACAAGATCCTGGACCTGCAGGAAAAGGGCCAGCCGGTGCTTGTTGGAACCGCCAGCGTTGATGTATCCGAAACGCTTTCAAGAATGCTGCGCGCAAAAAAAGTCCGGCACAACGTCCTGAATGCCAAACAGCATGAGCGGGAAGCGGAAATCGTCGAAACCGCCGGACAGAAAGGCGCTGTGACGATAGCAACCAACATGGCCGGAAGAGGCACGGATATCAAGCTTGGCGAAGGCGTCAGAGAATCGGGGGGACTTTTTATTCTCGGCTCGGAAAGACATGAATCAAGGAGAATCGACCGTCAGCTCCGGGGAAGATCCGGACGGCAGGGAGACCCTGGAGAAACCATATTCTATGTTTCTCTGGAAGATAACCTGATGCGTCTTTTCGGTTCCGACCGGGTTATTTCCGTTATGGACAAGCTTGGCCACGAGGAAGGGGATGTTATCGAACACTCGATGGTTACCAAATCGATCGAACGGGCGCAGAAAAAAGTCGAAGAACAGAATTTCTCCATACGTAAACGTCTGCTCGAATATGACGACGTCCTTAACCAGCAGCGGGACGTTATTTACAAGAGACGTCGCAGTGCTCTGACAAAAACACGTCTTACCGCCGATCTGTTCGACCTGCTTCACGATTATTCCGAAAATATAGTCAACCGCCATTCCAGAGACTATGACGGTAAAGGTCTGGAAGAACAGGCGCTGAGAGATCTTTCCGTCGAATTCAGGATCGACGGTACAACATTTGAAGCGGACGGGATCGAAAAAACCGCCGAAAAGCTTTTCAGTGCCGCACTGGACTTCTATAAACGCAAGGAAAGCGCAATTCCTGAAGATATCATGCGCCAGATAGAAAAATATGCGGTTCTGCATGTTATCGATCAGAAGTGGCGTGAACACCTCAGAGAAATCGATACGCTCAAGGAAGGAATAAACCTCAGAGCTTACGGGCAGAAAGATCCGCTCCTCGAATACAAGCAGGAAGCGTACAAGCTTTTTGTCTCCATGCTTGGAGAAATTGAACATGAAACCCTTTCACTTGCCTTCAAGCTCTTCCCCGTCACCGAAGAGGCCAGGGAGCAGATCGAAGCCGAACGTAAAAAATCACAGATAAAACAGGATCGTCTTGTTACCCGTCACGATGAGGCGTCGGCAACCTACGACACGTCTCCTCAAGGTGCCGAGCCGGGACGGAGTGCTGCAAAACAGAACCGTAACGAACAACAGGGCGCCGAACAGCCTCTGCAACCTGTCAGGGCCGAAAAAACACCGGGCCGGAATGAACCGTGCCCCTGCGGAAGCGGCAAAAAATATAAAAACTGCTGCGGCAAGTAATGCCGTGAGCCGAAAATCCTTGTATCATCATTATGCATCAGGAACCAGACGTAACGTTTGAATTAGCCGGGGAACACGGGCTCAACGAAGAAGAATACAACAATATTCAAACTATTCTGGGACGTATTCCGACTTTCACCGAGTTGGGAATCTTCTCTGTCATGTGGTCCGAACACTGCAGTTATAAAAACTCGATTGCCGTTCTGAAAACACTTCCGCGCGATGGCGAAACACTGCTCACCTCTGCAGGAGAGGAAAATGCCGGCCTTGTCGATATAGGCGACAATCTGGCCGTTGCTTTTAAAATCGAGTCACACAACCACCCTTCCGCTGTCGAACCCTACCAGGGCGCTGCAACCGGTGTCGGCGGAATACACCGTGACATTTTCACCATGGGTGCAAGACCGGTTGCCGCGTTGAATTCCCTTCGTTTCGGTTCACCCAAAGACCCGAGAGTCCGATATCTTGTCGATGGCGTGGTCAGAGGCATCGGCGACTACGGCAACTCTTTCGGAGTGCCTACCGTTGGTGGCGAAATCTATTTTGAAGACTGCTACACCGGCAATCCCCTGGTCAACGCAATGTCTGTGGGCCTGGTGGAACACGATAACACCGTCAGCGCAACTGCTGAAGGTGAACACAATCCCGTACTCATTGTCGGGTCCGCAACCGGAAAAGACGGTATACACGGTGCCACCTTTGCCTCCGAGGATCTGAGTGAAGCATCGGAAGACAAAAGACCAAGCGTGCAGGTCGGTGACCCGTTTGCCGAAAAACTTCTTCTTGAAGCAACCCTCGAAGCTATCGCGACCGGACATGTTGTCGGACTTCAGGATATGGGTGCGGCAGGCCTTACAAGCTCCACATCGGAAATGAGCGCGAGAGGGATCGAAAAAAACGGTTCGGGAGGCATCGAAATCGATCTTGATCTTGTTCCCGTGCGCGAAAAGGATATGACCGCCTACGAAATCATGCTGTCCGAATCGCAGGAGCGGATGCTTGTTGTCGCTGCAAAGGGATTTGAACAGGAAATCATAGACGTCTACAGAAAATGGGATATCCATGCGGTTGTCATCGGCAAAGTCACGTCTGACAATCAGCTCAGGGTCAGTCAGCACGGTGCGGTCGTTGCGGAAATACCCGCGGAATCGCTTGTACTCGGGGGAGGCGCGCCGGTTTACATCCGTGAGGCTGTTGAAAAGAAACCGGATACTCCTCAGGCCGTTTTGACTCCTGACGCTTCGCTCGACCTGCGCCCGGTAAGCCTGCAACTCCTGTCGAGGCCGAATATCTCGAGCAAGCAGTGGGTTTATCAGCAATACGACTCGATGGTGCAAACCAACACCGTAACAGCCACAGGACAATCCGATGCCGCAGTTATCCGTATCAAGGGAACCCGAAAGGCTCTCGCGATGAAAACCGACTGTAACGCCCGCTACGTCTTTCTCAATCCAAGAAAAGGCGGTATGATTGCAGTCGCGGAATGTGCAAGAAACATTGCCTGCTCGGGAGCGTCTCCTCTGGCGATCACCAACTGCCTCAATTTCGGCAATCCATACAAACCCGATGTCTATTACCAGTTCAAGGCTTCGGTTGAAGGAATGGGAGAGGCCTGCCGGGCCTTCAATACTCCCGTTACCGGGGGTAATGTCAGTTTCTACAATGAGTCATCGCTTACCGGGACTGCAGTCTATCCAACTCCGGTGATCGGCATGATCGGGCTCCTCGACAATATCGAACATCTCACCGGCTCGACATTCAGAAATCCGGGTGACGCGATTCTTCTGCTTGGTGATCCTGAGCTCACACTCGACGGCTCCGAATATCTTGTCATGCAGTACGGAACTCCGGGGCAGGATGCGCCTTCTTTCGATCTTGACCATGAACGTAAACTCCAGGACCTTCTCGTCACTCTTGCCCGGTCAGGCCTCTTGCATTCCGCACATGATATTTCCGACGGCGGCCTGTTCACTGCACTTGTCGAGAAAGCCGTCATGGACAGGTCAAAACCGCTTGGGTTTGCAGTGGATCTCGAATCAAACGGAAAAAGCGACACGCTCATCCAGGAAATGCTTTTTTCCGAAGCCCAGGGACGGGTATTGCTCAGCCTTGAACCGGAAAACGCCGTACAGGTGATCGATACGGCTTCCCGGCAGGGCATTTCCGCAAAAGTTATCGGCCAGGTTCGGGAAAAGGGCGCCTCGATAGAAGTCGACGGGAGGCCGGCGCTTTCCCTCACAACCGATGAGCTGCTGCAGGCTTATTACCCCGCCCTCGAAATGGCCCTTCATCTCGACGAACTTGAAACATTGTGACGAACCATGCTCCCGATCCTCACAGCTGAAGAAATGAGCCTTGCCGACCGGGCGGCGATCGAACTGCTGCGCACGGGAGAATCAAGGCTTATGGAGCTCGCAGGCCGCGAAGCATCCCGGATTATCAGGGAAACCCTTGAGGAAGAATGTGACGGCCTCGAAGGATTCTCTTTTCTCATTGTTTGCGGGAAAGGAAACAACGGGGGGGACGGATTTGTTCTTGGCAGGCATCTGCTCAATCTCGGTGCCGACGTCGACCTGGTTCTCATATACCCTCCTGAATCCCTTTCCGAACTCAATCGGGAAGG
>JANQFD010000046.1 GCA_028278005.1 Chlorobium sp.
GGCCGTAATCGAGCTCGATTTTTCGTGATATGATCATTGTTGCCGTGACCTCTTAATCTTTGTGCTGTAGAGACGCAAAGTGTACGGAAAAAAAAGGAAATGGACAACTGCAGGGAGAATAGGAGGGGTTAGGTGCTAAGTGCCAAGGGGAAAATAGCAGTGTGTTAATTCGTGGACTTCAAAAAACCAACAGCGCTTCAATTGCCTGTTACGGGGATTATATGTATTGTGGTGAATGGGCATAGGACAAAAGTGTCGCATATGATGAGACTGGTGAAAATTCATAACAGCTCCTCGATCGACTTTTATTCGGCAGATGTCACAACGGAACTCGAGTTACCGCTTTCCTCGTCGGAAATTTCCGCCGGGTTTCCGTCGCCCGCGGACGATCATCTGGAGCTGAAGCTTGACTTGAACAAGGCGCTGATCCGCCATCCGAGCGCAACGTTTTACGGCCGGGTCAAGGGATATTCCATGGTTGAGGTGGGGATAGAGGAGGGGGACATTCTCGTTATCGACAAGTCGCTCGATCCTAAAGAAGGAGATATCGCGGTCTGTTTTCTCGACGGAGAGTTTACGGTGAAGCGTATCGGAAAGCAGGGGGGCAGACTGTGCCTGATGCCCGCCAATGAGGAGTTCAAGCCGATTCCCGTGACCGGGGAGAGTGACTTTCTTGTCTGGGGAATCGTTACCTACGTTATCCATAAAACACGATAGGGAGGGCTTACGGGATGTTTGCCCTTGTGGACTGCAATAACTTCTATGTCTCTTGTGAACGGGTTTTCAATCCCGCGCTCTGCAATCGGCCTGTTGTGGTGCTTTCCAACAATGACGGTTGTATTATTTCCCGATCCCAGGAAGTCAAGGCTTTAGGGATTCCCATGGCGTCTGCGGTGTTCAAGCATAAGGATCTGCTTGAACAGCATGATGTGGTGCTGTTTTCCCCCAACTTTGCGCTCTATGGCGATATGTCGTCACGGGTGATGAACACGCTTGGCGGTCTGCTGCCCGATATCGAGATTTATTCCATCGACGAGGCATTTGCCGGCCTGCAAGGGTTCAGACGATACGATCTTGGTGAACTGGCGGGGAGAGTAAGGGATACCATAAAACGGAACACGGGTATTCCTGTGAGCGTCGGTGTTGGCCCGACCAAAACCCTTGCGAAAATCGCAAATCATCTGGCGAAGAAAGACGCCCGCTATCACGGGGTATGCGTGCTTGAGCATGAGGGAGACATCCGCAAAGCGTTGGGAGGCGTTCAGGTTGGGGATGTCTGGGGAATAGGTCGGGGATACGACCGTTTTTTGCGCAGTCATGCTATCGAAACTGCACTTGATCTGGCTGACCTTTCACCGGAGTGGGTAGGGCGGTATATGCATATCAACGGGTCGAGGGTTCAGCAGGAACTGAACGGCGTTTCCTGCCTTTCTCTGGAGCATGTTCGGCCACCCAGGAAAAGTATCTGTACCTCACGTTCTTTCGGGAAAAAGGTTACAAAGTTTGGAGAACTGGAAAACGCTGTTGGAAGTTTCGCGTCGAGATGTGCGGCGCGGCTGCGCGAGGAGAGATTGCTTGCCGGTTTTGTGACCGTTTTTGTCTACTCGGGTTCATTCGATAATCCGCGATGCCGTTACAAGGGCGGGCACACGGTTGCCATACCGGTTGCGACGCAAGGCACGTTGGAAATCGTGCGGTGTGCGCTGGATGTCCTGAAAGAGGTTTACCGTAAAGGGAGTGCATATAAAAAAGCGGGGGTTGTACTGAGTGGACTTTTTCCTGCATCGGCCTCATGTGTTACGCCCTCGCTGTTCGATGAAAACGGAATTTTCGGCCGTGATTCGCAAGCGCTCATGCAGGCTATTGATGTGGTCAACTCCCGATACGGTTCCGGCTCTCTCAGGCTTGCTGTTGCAGGTTCGTCAGGCTGGAAGCAGCGCATGGAAAAGCTTTCTCCACGCTACACGACCTGCTGGGAGGACATTATTGCTGTGAAAGCGTAATTCTTTAAATACCTGAAACTTTCTGCGGATAAATGCTTTTATTGTGGGGGAATGGGACAGGTTTGCACGTCCTGAGGTGACAGGCTACGATAAAAAGCAACAAATGAAGCGCAGGGAATCATGACGGCAGAGGATATATGGTCGGTTATACGCTCGGAGGCAAAGCGTGAGATTGAGCGTGAACCATGCATGAAGCACTATCTGGAGCAGCATATTCTGAGCTTCGACGACTTTGCTTCAGCGCTTGCCATGCTGCTTTCGGTGAAGCTTGCCTCAAAGCATTTTCCTCCGCAGGTTCTGCAGGAACTTTTCGATGACTTCTACGAAAAGAGCCCTGAGGCTGTCGATATCGCGGTGTTCGATCTTGCGGCAACGCTCGAAAGGGATCCGGCAGCAGTCAACTATTTCGAGATTATGCTGTTCCTCAAAGGCTTCCAGGCGCTTCAGGCTTACCGTCTGTCGCACTGGCTGTGGAACAGTAACCGAAAACCGATGGCCTATCTTATGCAGAACAGGATGTCTGAGGTGTTCGCTGTCGATATTCATCCTGCGGCACGAATAGGCAAGGGAATCCTGCTTGATCATGCTACAAGCCTTGTTATCGGTGAAACAGCGGTGGTCGAGGACAATGTGTCGATCCTGCACGAGGTGACGCTTGGCGGAACAGGCAAGGAGAGCGGTGATCGCCATCCCAAGGTAAGAAAATCGGTTCTGATCGGAGCAGGTGCCAAGATTCTCGGTAATGTCGAGATCGGAGAGGGTGCTAAAGTCGGAGCGGGCAGCGTGGTGCTCGAAGACGTGCCGCCACACTATACAGTGGCAGGCGTTCCTGCTCAGATTGTCGGTAGGACCGAAGTGGCCCAGCCTTCTCTGGAGATGAACCAGCGCCTGATCGCCAAACGGCGTCAGGAATGATCTGTTGTTATCGCTTCCTGAATCTTGCGGTTATTTCCTCTCTATACGCGTCGAGCCTCTCGATAATTTCTGCAAGATGATCCCCGCCTGTTTTTTTCAGTAACGCGTTTGCAACGATTGGTGCTACAACAGCTTCGGCGATCACGCTGCACGCAGGTACCGCACAGGTGTCGCTGCGTTCTATGTGCGAGAGGTGTGCGTCCATCGAATTCATGTCGAACGAGTGCAACGGGGACATCAGCGTGGCGATAGGCTTCATGGCAGCCCTGAGGTGGATGATCGATCCGTTCGTCATACTGCCTTCAAGGCCGCCTGCCCGGTTCGTTTTACGGGACGGACCGCCTTCAGCACCCGGATGCAACTCGTCGTGTACCTCTGAGCCGGGTTTCCTGGCATTGTCGAATGCAGTGCCGATTTCCACGCCTTTGACCGCCTGAATGGAAATAAGTGCGGAAGCAAGTTCCGCATCGAGCCGGCGGTCATGCTGAACATACGAGCCCAGCCCCATAGGGACTCCTGTGATGAACAGCTCGATGATGCCGCCCAATGTGTCCCCCTCTTCTTTTGCCTTGTCGATGGCGGCAACGGCTTTTTCTTCATCCGCTTTTTCCAGCATGCGGACGCAGGAAGTGTCGGCTTTTTTCGTCAGTGTTTCCGCTCCTTTTTCAAGAAGTTCCTGAACATGTGCCGCAGATGAAGCCGCATCGGCAGGGCCGATGGACGAAACGTAACTGCCTATCTGGATGCCTGCCGATCTCAGAAAGACTTTCGCAAGCGAACAGGCGGCAACGCGGGCTGCGGTTTCACGGGCAGAGGCACGTTCTATAACCGGCCGTATATCTTCGAAGCCGTACTTGATCATGCCGGTAAGATCGGCATGGCCGGGTCTCGGTATGCTGATAGCCGGGACGTCTTCGTCCGGCTTTTCAAACTGGGCCATTTTTACCGTCCAGTTTTTCCAGTCCCGGTTCTCTATTTGCAGAGAGACCGGCGAGCCGATGGTTTTTCCGAAACGTATGCCCGAAAGCACAATGGCTTTGTCGGTTTCTATTT
Source organism: Chlorobium sp. (assembly GCA_028278005.1). Lineage (GTDB taxonomy): Bacteria > Bacteroidota > Chlorobiia > Chlorobiales > Chlorobiaceae > Prosthecochloris. Next base: position 3,972 of record JANQFD010000046.1, read on the forward strand.
TCATGCGGCCACCCCTTCCGTATCCCTGCTGGCGTCTTGCCAGTTCATGATTGATGTCCTCAGGGGTGATCGCTATCCCCGAAGGAAGGCCCTCGACAATCGCCGAAAGCGCCGGTCCATGTGATTCTCCTGCTGTAAAGTATCTGATCATTGTTTCTCTGTCCGGTTGCGCTTTGTTGCACAGACCTGTTACGATTCATTGAGGCAAAAAAAACCGGCTGCAGGCATGCAACCGGAACAAAAGTACAAATTTAATAGAGGCGCCCTGACATTTCGGGACAAATCAGGGAAGTCTTTTAGCGGCTTCCTTGGCGTAATAGGTGAAGATAATATCGGCACCTGCACGCTTCATCGCTACCAGGGATTCCATCATGACCCTGTCGCCGTCTATCCATCCTTTTTCCGCACCGGCCATTACCATCGAGTATTCACCTGAAACGTGGTATACGGCAACAGGCACGTCGAACCGTTCTTTTGTTCTGTAAACGATATCGAGATAAGCAAGTCCGGGCTTGATCATGACAATATCAGCGCCCTCCATGATATCGAGTTCGATTTCTTTCATGCCTTCGTCGGAGTTTGCCGGATCCATCTGGTAGGTGGATTTATCGCCGAACTGCGGTGCAGAGTGGAGCGCGTCGCGAAAAGGCCCGTAAAAACTCGAAGAGTATTTTGCGGCATAGGAAAGAATGCCGACATCGGAATGCCCTGCATCGTCAAGCGCTTCGCGGATTGCCCCGATGCGGCCGTCCATCATGTCGCTCGGAGAAACCATGTCTGCTCCTGCCTTTGCATGGGAGACCGACATTTTGCAGAGGACTTCAACCGTTTCGTCATTGAGAATGATGCCGTCCTTGACCAGACCGTCATGGCCGAACGGAGTAAACGGATCGAGTGCTACGTCCGTCATGATATACAAATCGGGCAAGGCTTCCTTGATCGCCCGGATCGCCCGCTGAATAATACCGTCGTCATTATACGCTTCCCTGCCGTCTTCGGTTTTTTCTTCCGGAATGCCAAACAGATCGATAGCTTGAATACCCAGATCCCACAGCTCCTGACACTCTTTCACCGCATTGTCGATCGAATAGCGATAGCTGTTGGGCATTGAAGGAACCTCTTCCGTCACATTTGTACCGGGACATACAAAAAGCGGAAACACAAGATCCTTTTTTGTGAGTGTATTCTCCTGTACAAGATTTCTGATAGCAGGGGTTCTGCGGAGTCTTCTTGGACGGTGTACAATATTCAGTAGATCTGTCTGACTCATGTTCTGGATGATTTGGTTTGTTGAAAAGCCAAAAATACGAAAAACCGTTAACATGATGAAGCACTGCGATTAAAATCTCCTGTCTTGAAAGTGAGGGCAGTAAAATATTACGTAACAAGTCAAGCTTTTTTTTCGTCAGGCGGTTTTTTCTCTTTTTCTATTTGCCTATATTATTTCTTGATACGGTATGCTGCGTCGGTACAAGACCATTCGTTCCCCCAATCAGTAAAAGGTATTTGATACGTACATGAAAGATGGCATCTCATTCCTCCAGGCCAACCTGGATGTCATTGCTTGTGATTCTGCAGTGCAATCTGCAGCCGGACCCTTTTTTGTGAATGTTACTGACAAGTGCTCAGGATCTTTCAGAACGAAACCCGAGAGATCCGAAAGGAGGGCCGGAAGATGAAGATCGGCAAGTTCATCCGGGATTCATTCCAAAAAGGAACGCACTATTCCCGGTATAACATTTTGGCGGCGGCTTTTCTTGGAGCGCCTGCTCACATTTCATTCTATTATTTATATAAACACGTCCTACATATCGAGTATGACAATCTCGCATTGCGTTTTACTGCGGTAGCATTGTGTCTTGTCGGGCTTTTCAAGATCAGGTTTCCTGAATTTCTTGGAAAATATTACGCGGTCTACTGGCACACGATGCTCATATTTGTTCTTCCGTTCATTATTACGGTTATGCTTATCAAGAACAATTTTAATGAAGCATGGCTTTACTATGAAGTATTCGTGATTTTTGTGCTTATCGCCTTTGTGCCGAATATCCTGATATTTCTTTTTGACCTGTTTGTCGGTATAGGCGCAGCTGTTGTTTTTTCTTTACTGACCCCCCCTACCGTTGTTCTCGATCCCCAGTTTAATATTCTTGCATATGCTGTTGTTCTTGTCTTTTCGATCGTGGCAGGATATGTGTTCAGCTACAGCAACCAGAAGGGAATCGTAGCGCAGGAAAAGAACACTGTGTTAGAGGCTCTGGCCGGAAGCATAGCCCATGAGATGCGGAACCCGCTCGGACAGGTGAAGTACAGTTTTGAAAGTATTTTGCAGGAGCTTCCGGTTTACCATCGTGATAAGATTTATGAATCCATCACGACGGAAGGTCTCGACCGCATTTATCTGCAGGTTGCACAGGGACAGATGGCGGTCACGCGAGGGGTTCAGGTAATAGAAATGATTCTTGATGAGGTAAAGAACAAGAAGATAGAAAAGGAAGGATTGAAATATCTTTCTATACGTGGCGTTACAAGAAAAGCTCTGGAAGAATACGGGTACGATTCCGACAGTGAAAGGCAGAAAATTTCATGTGATTGCAAAGACGATTTTCTCATCAAGGCGGATGAGACCATGTATGTTTTCGTGCTATTCAATCTGATTATGAATGCATTTTATTTTATAAAGCCCTATCCGGAAGCTCGAATCTTCCTGCGGTTCGAAAAAGGGAACAAGTTCAACAGGATTTATGTAAAAGACACCGGCCCAGGTATACCTCCCGAGAATATCGGCAAGCTTTTCGACGCGTTTTTCACTGCAGGTAAAAAGGGGGGGACCGGTCTCGGTCTTGCTTACTGCAAACGTGTTATGAAAGCTTTTGGAGGAGATATCATATGTAACTCCGTGCATGGGGAGTATACGGAGTTTGTTTTGTCGTTCCCTGTTGTTACCACACAGGAGTTTTCCGAGTTCAGGAAGTCCATGGTTGAAGAGCGTATCGAACTATTCAAAGGCAAACGTATCCTTCTCGTGGATGACGAGGCGCATGACAGAGAAACCATCATAAGTTATCTTGAGCCTTTAGAGGTCGTTATCGATGAAGCCGGAAACGGGCACCAGGCGATTGAAATGATGAGGGAGAAGCGCTATGACGCGGTTCTCATGAACCTGAAAATGCCCGTTATGGATGGTTATGAAGCGGCTGAAGCTATAAGAGCGGGCAAGGCAGGAAGTGCGGCACAAAACGTTCCGGTCATCGGACACACGGCAACGCCGAACTACATAGCCAAAAGCAAGGTCGAAAAAGTCGGCATGGATGGTTTTATATCGAAGCCTGTGTATATCGTTGACCTGATAGACATTCTTGCGTCAGTGCTTGACAGAAAGGTGCACAGAAACGGTTCAGATTCGGCTATGCCCAATCTGAACGTGCTTGTTGTTGACGATTCTGCCATGAACAGAAGTATCCTCAAAAGCATACTTGAAAAAAACAATATCACTACAACCGAGGCTGAAAACGGGTTGGCGGCAATCGAGAAGTTGAAACAGGATTCATGCAATCTTGTGTTGATGGATATGCAGATGCCGGAATTAGACGGTCTGGAAACAACCCGCTATATACGAAACAACCTCAATAACGGTCATAAACATGTTCCGATTATCGGTTTAAGTGGTGAAAGTGATACGGACAGTATCAAGGAAGCACTTGATTCGGGAATGAATGACTATCTGGAGAAACCTGTCAACAGTACGTTGCTGATGAGTAAAATCAACCATTGGATTAAACCAAAAGAAGTACAAATGTTTGAAGAATACGTTGACAACATAGCAGTTACGCCGCCATACTATGCACTGGAAAATCTGAGCATAGAGGACAATGTGGCAAGGGCAGAGTTCTCAGCGGAACAACCAATGGAAAACGAAACCGGGACCATAGCTGCAGCCGAGGTCGGAAGGCATCTGGCGGTTTTGGGTGCATGTGCCCTTTCAAGCCTGAATCCTGAGAAGGATAAGCATTACTATCTGGCGACAAGTGCGGAACTGACGAACGTCAGTAATGGTTCGTTAGTGACAAACGGCAGGTTTATCGGTGAAGCCAAAGCCCTTGAGATTAAGAAAAGGGAAGGTAAAATGTCCGCAACGGTTACGACAAAAGAAGGGGTTCCTGTTTATACCCTGGTGACGAATTATTTTATCGTAAACGAGTCGGTATTTGCAAAGCTGTTTAAAGATAAAAAGCAGCTGACAGCATTGGATCTCACCGATAATTCATATAAACATGAATTTCCCTTATCTGATATTGTTGTTTCGGGTAACACATTGCAGGCGCGGCTCGGGCCATTGGACCCAAAGGATTGTGCCGGCCATTTTGCTTCGTACCCTTGTATTCCGGTGGCTATTTTAATGCATGCGCTAAGCCGTTCGGCAGGGAAGTTGTTATTGGATCTCGTGGGAGATGAAACCCTGCAATACAAAGTTCTTTCCGCAGACGTAAAGGCTGATCGGTTTGCGTTTGCCGGCGATCAAGTGCAGCTAACGGTAACATTTAACGACAAGGCTGATAATGATTATGCATTTACCTGCATTGCAGGTAACGGCAAAGGCAAACAATATGGTTCCATGAAATTAAAACTGCGTACAGTCTGAACACTGCATCCTTTGATACTGTGTGTATGTGTCCGTTATAGTTTTTAAGTCTATCGGATAAACTTTTTTTGCAGCACTTTTGTTGTATTAATAGCGTATGATTTTGTGAATTGTCAGAACGCTGTTACCTGTAAAGGATAAGAACGATTCAATCTCTTGCCTGACTGTCTGACCCCATTCGGATAGAAAGGATGCTCCAGTTTGCCCTTAGTTTTACTTACTCTTTCCGGTCGTTTTCGGACGTCACGAACCATATGGTGCAAGAGTGGGAGAGCTATGGGGTGTCGTATTGCTTATAAAATAACACGTCATGATTACGCTGTCGCATGTGGGCGCAGTGAAATGTATTGTATGCAGTGGGAATGTTGCGTTTCTGTGAATTCCCGGCGTTATAATGTCAATTGCATTTCAAAATACCTGGAA
>JANQFD010000128.1 GCA_028278005.1 Chlorobium sp.
CTCATGCGCAGCATGCGCAATTGCCGCCTGGCGCGGATCACTGAATACCGGCCCGTGGTGCTCATCGCCGTGTTCTCCCTCATGGGCACTTCCATGTCCCTCAGTATGCGTATCACCGTGCCCTTCATTACTGCCATGACCGGTCGCAGCATGAGCCACATGGTCCGGTTCACCATGCTCCTCGACATGGACCGGGGATACATTGTCAGAAGAATGGGGCGCTTCTGCAACGACGGTTTCAGGAGTCTGCACCAGATGCATGAACCAGCCCTTGGCGCCGTCAAGCGGATCAGGGGAAAATACGGCAAAGACAGACAGTGCGGCAAGAATGACAAGAGGCATTCTCATAGCCCATGACACTTCGTGCACCTCATGGTGACCGTGGTCATCATGCGCGTCATGATGATCGTCATGCCCGCCGGCCGGTTTGAGATGTGATCTGCTTTCACCGAAGAATACCAGCCATATCTGCCGTCCCATGTAAAAAGCGGTAAGCATGGCAGAGAAAAATCCGAGAACCGGAATCAGGTAGAAAATCCCTCCCCCTTCAATTTCGGCGAAACCAAGTGCTCCGGCAAGAATAGCGTCCTTACTCATGAAACCGCTTGTCAGAGGCAAGCCGGCAAGCGCAAGCGTTGCAAGAGTGAACGTGGCAAATGTCCATGGCATTTTTTTCCATAAACCTCCCATCCAGCGCATATCCTGCTCATGGTGCATGGCGTGAATGATAGCCCCGGAACCAAGAAAGAGGCATGCTTTGAAAAACGCATGGGTAAGCAGATGGAATAACGCCGCCGAATAGGCCCCGACACCGAGACCGAGCACCATGTACCCAAGCTGGGAAACCGTCGAATAAGCAAGCACCCGCTTGATATCGTGCTGGGTTATTGCAATCGTGGCGGCCATAAAAGCGGTAATCGCCCCGATGAACGCAATGACATGCAAGGCGTCGACCGTGAGAATGACAAAAATTCTTGCGACGAAGTAGACACCGGCCGCAACCATGGTTGCAGCGTGAATAAGTGCGGAAACCGGAGTAGGGCCTTCCATCGCGTCAGGGAGCCATACGTGCAGCGGAAACTGTGCTGACTTGCCGACACACCCCATGAACAGCAGTATACCTGCAGCGGTGAGCCATGCCTGGGACATATGAAAATCTCCTGCCTTGATATGCTCGTAAATTTCCTCGTAGCCGAACGTATGAAACTGAGCATAAAGAATAAGGATACCGAGCCACATACCGATATCACCGACCCGGTTGGTGAGGAATGCCTTTTTCTGAGCGTCTGCCGCACTGTCCTTCTCGAAGAAAAAGCCGATCAGGAGATAAGACGAAAGACCGACAAGCTCCCAGAAGATATAGATGGAGAAGAGGTTGTCCGACAGGACGATACCGAGCATGGAGAACGTAAAGATACCGAGATAGGCAAAGTAGCGGCCGTAATACTTTTCTCCGGTCATGTATCCGGTGGAATAGATATGCACCAGGAGACTGATAAGCGAAACCATCGCAAGCATTATCGCCGTCAGGTTGTCGATCATGATCCCCATCTTGATCTGCAGAGGACCTACCCCCGGCACATCGCCGAAATCTATCCAGTTGAAATTCCATGCAAGCTTGAATGCCGGGTCATACCCCATAACGATAACATCCCAGAATATCCAGGCAGAAATGGCAAACGTTGCTCCAAGAATACCAACGGCCAAAAAGTCACCGTTTCGCGGCAATCGACGGTTGAAAAATATCAACAGTACAAACGAAAGCAGCGGAAGCAGCAGTACGATTATTGATAACTGGATTACGTTGTGCATATCTTTTGTTGCTTTACAGAAACATCAGGGACACTGTCCCCTCGATACAGCTTACTCTTTCATGGAATCAATACTGGAGACATCGACAGTATTGAACGTTTTATAAATATTGATGATTATCGCCAGTGCAATTGCAGCTTCAGCCGCGGCAAGAACAATAACGAAAAGACTGAACATCACCCCCTCCATTCCTCCATTGTATTTGGAAAAAGCCAGCAGGTTGATGTTTGCGGCATTCAGGATCAGTTCAACCCCCATCAGAACGACAATAGCATTCTTACGGGTTACGATCGCGAACAGTCCCAGGCCGAACAGGATCGCCGATATGACCAGATAATGACCAAGACCGATTGTGGCAAGAAAGTCCATGATTGCTGTTACTTGTCGTTCATATTTCTCGATTTGTCAAACCTGGCAAGAAAAGCTGCGCCAATAAGGGCGAGCAGCAGCAGAATCGAAGCCATTTCAAAAGGAAGGACGTAGCGCGACATTGTTTCGAAACCGATTTTTTCCACTACGCTTCCCTGAAGCTGAACTGTCCCGGTATACCAGTCAGCCCTTGCAAGAAAGGTGTAAATAAGCCCCCCCGTTATTGCCAGAAGAAGAATAAAGCCGGGCACGATATTAAGCACATCGGTCTTCAGATCGGTCATCATGATCCTGTTGGTAAACATGACGCCGAAAAGCAGCAGGACGAGAATGCCGCCGACGTATACGATAATCTGGGTAACCGCTATAAAATCGGCACTCAGAAAAACATAGAGAGCGGCAACACCGAAGAAAGTGAACAAAAGCGAGAATGCCGAGTAAATGACGTTTTTCGAGAAAACCACAAAAGCAGCCGAAAATACCGTGATAGCGGCAAACAGATAAAAAATAACTGTATAGGTCGTATTCGTCATGTGTTCTACACTCTCATTAGTGTTATAAGCTTTTCCTTACATCGAGTCTTTATCGGACCCTGCCTCGGGTGCAGGCTTCGGTTTAGGTTTAGGCTTCGGCGCTGGAGCCGATTTTTTCTCTTCTTCGAGCTTCTTTCGCTTCGATTCTGCTTCAAGTTTTGTCAGATTACCGAAATGATAAATCAGATTGTCACGGCTGAACTCCGAGAAATCACTCACCTGCGTGTGGTAAAGACACTCGGTAGGACAGACCGCCGAACAGATCCCGCAAGTCATGCATTGAGCCACATCTATATCGAAAACAGGCACCCAGAACCTTTTCTGCTGTCCGCCGGATGTTTTGCCGCAAACGGCAAGATCATCTTTTGTAACCTTTATTGTCTCGATGGCAATACAATCTATGGGGCATGCCCTCGCACACTGATTGCAGCCGATGCAATCGTCAATATCGTTGTAGAGCCTGTAACGGCCTATTTCAGGGGTTGGAATCGCTTCTCTGGGATACTGGAGTGTAACCAGGCCATCCACCTGACTGAAGTAGTTGTCTTCATCGATACCGGCATCACCCTTTCGCTTGACTGCATTGAAAAAATGGCGCAGGGTTATGCCCATACCGGTAAGGATGGTTGTTATGCCGCTTCCTATATCTCTGAAATACTCACTCATGATTATCCCTGAATCCTATTTGACATAAATCTCCCATACCGCGATCAGTACAAATGCCACAAAAGCAAATGGTGTGAGCACTTTCCAGCAAAGATGCATGAGCTGATCGACCCTCAGCCTTGGAAGCGTCCATCGCAGCCACATCTGGATAAAGATGAAAAAGAAACCTTTCATGACGATCCAGAATGCCCCCCAAACCGGACCTGTTGTCCAGTCATTCAAAGCCAAAGGACCGATATTGGGCAAGGGGGAGTTCCAGCCTCCGAGAAATACAATTGAAATGATCGCCGAGACCATAAACATGCTGCCGTACTCGGCAAGAAAAATAACGGCGAATTTCATACCGGTGTATTCGGTGAAATAACCGGCGACAAGCTCGGACTCAGCTTCAGGAATATCAAACGGAGCCCTGTTCGTCTCTGCAAGAGACGCAATGAAGTAGATTATGAACGGGAGCCAGGCGATCGGATTCTGAAACAGGAAAAAATGTATAAACCCGTATTCGCCCTGCTGAAGGAGGTTGAACTGCTGCATGCTCAACGTGCCGGCCATCATGGCACCGCACAAAATGGCGATTGCGGCAGGTATCTCATAGCTGACAATCTGGGCAACACTCCGGATAGCGCCGTAAAGCGCCCATTTGTTGTTGGAGCCCCAGCCTGCCGCCAGAATACCGACAACCTCAAGAGCAACAATGCCTATTGCGTAGAAAAGTCCGACATTGAGATCCGCTCCGATAAATGCCGGCCCGAAAGGTAAAACCGCAAAAGCAAGAAACGAACCCACAAACAGCACTCCGGGTCCGATTACAAACAAAAACTTGTCAGCCGATTTGTTGACAATGTCCTCTTTCTGAAGCAGCTTGAGAATATCTGCAAGCGTCTGCAGAATACCCCATTTGCCGACCTCCATCGGACCGAGCCGGTCCTGCATGAATGCCGATATCTTGCGTTCGCCATATACCCCGTAGGTCAGGGCATACAACGCAATGAAAACAAGAGGCACAGCGGCTATAATAACAAGCCCGATCGGCAGTCCGAAAAGGTACAGTTCCGAAAGAGCATCGGACCAGGTATTGAGACTCGCATTCATCTATCCACCTCCCCGAGTACAATATCGATACTCCCTATAATTGCAACGAGATCCGGAATAAGCTGCCCAAGTGAAAGTTCTTTCATAGCGGAAAGGTTTACAAAACAGGATGAACGGGCTTTGCATCGAAGCGGTTTGGTCGATTTTCCGTCACTCTGGATATAAAATCCGAGTTCGCCCCGCGGATTTTCCGCACGGCCGTAGACTTCACCTGCTTTCGGCCTGATGCGTTTTGGAATGGCTGCCTTCGGATCAAAACCCTCCTCTTCGGGCATCATTTCCAGGCACTGCTCAACGATATCGAGGCTCTGCTCCATTTCCATCGCCCTGACAAGGTGGCGGGACAAACTGTCCCCGATATCTGAAGATTTGCCGTCAGGCACACAAACCTTGAAATCAAGTTCGGGGTATATGGAATAGGCATCCTCTTTTCTGAGATCCCAGTCGACTCCCGAACCGCGCAGCATGGGACCGGACCAGCCATAGTTGATCGCAACTTCCGCCGGCATCATACCGATGCCCTTGGTGCGTTTTACGAAAATCTCGTTTTCAGTCAGCAATTTCTGCAGCTCGAGAGCTTTCGGTCTGAAATATTTTACGAACTCAAGAGTACGCTTTTTGAATCCTTGGGGTAAATCGTAAGCAACGCCACCGATAAGAATGTAGTTGTACAACATCCTCGCACCCGAAGTCCATTCAAGAAGGTTCAGAATGTGTTCCCTGTCACGGAAACAGAACAGAAAGGGGGTAAAAGCGCCAAGATCGATAGCATAGGTCCCGATGGCCACAAGATGAGAGGCAATCCTGTTGAGTTCGGAAACAATGACGCGTATGAACTCGACACGCCGCGGAATTTCAATATCGAGAAGCTTTTCAACGGCAATACAGAAAGCAAAATCATTGTTCATGGATGCAAGGTAGTCCATCCGGTCGACAAACGGTACAACACCAGGATAGTCAACCATCTCCGCATGCTTCTCAAAACAACGGTGCAGGTATCCGAGATACGGCTCCGCTTCTATAACAACCTCTCCGTCCGTCTTGCATTCAAGCCGAAGCACGCCGTGTGTCGACGGGTGCTGAGGCCCCATGTTGAGAATCATCTCCTCACTGGACAGATCCTTTTCTATAATCACCCTGTCTTCACCTTTCGGTGTGACTCTGACTGATGAATATTCCGCCTTTTCCAACTCCTGCATGTTCAGACGCTTTTTTTACAACTTTCGAACAGCCTGAATAACTGTTAGTTACGGTCAGCTTCAAATAACATTGCCTTTCCTCAGTTCGGCACTTTTATTCCGTGATACGTTTCCTGGACCTGGTAGTCCTTTCGCAGAGGATAGCCCTCCCAGTCTTCCGGACACAGAATCCGCCTTGGATCAGGATGGCCGCTGAATATCATACCATACATGTCGAACGCTTCCCTCTCATGCCATTCTGCTGTTTTCCATACTTTTGCGACAGAAGGGATAGTCCCCCCGTTACGGTCGCACTTTACCTTGACTGCAATTTTGTGACCATGATGCCCGAGCGATTCAAGATTGCAGACAATGCCGAGCATTTCTTCTTCGGGATAATCGACTCCGGAAAGACATGCCATATAATTGAAACGCAGGCTCGCGCTGTCTCGCATGTAAAGAGCGATTTCCCTCCAGCGCTCCGTCTGCCGTACTTCAAAAAACGGCATGAAAGGATTTTCATCCAGCTCCGATATGGCATCTCCGAATTTTTCTCTCAATACATGCCATACCTTACCAGCCGCAATGACTTCGGACGACTGTGGCATATTTTCCTGTGTATCTTCCATAGGAACCTGAACTGAATTGTTATGAGGCCTCTACGCCTTGTCTTGCATCCTGGATCAACTGTCCCGGATCAATACTTTTTTCCTGGAGTTTCTTCAATGCTTCAGCACGAGAAATACCGATCTGTTCCATGCGAACCAGTTCCTGAATTTTCAGAAGTCCGCCGATGAGCGACTCGGGTCGCGGAGGACAGCCCGGCACATACACATCTACCGGTATGATACGGTCAACCCCTTTAAGGACATGGTATCCGTGCTTCCAGTAAGGTCCCCCGCAATTCGAGCAGCTACCCATCGAAAGCACATAACGCGGCTCGGGCATCTGCTCATAAAGACGAACAACCCTTTCCGCCATCTTCATGGTGACAGTTCCGGCAACAATCATGAGATCGGACTGGCGGGGTGACGACCGTGGAAATATTCCGAAGCGTTCAAGATCATAGTTTGAAGCATTGGTTGCCATCATCTCGATAGCACAGCAGGCAAGCCCGAAGCCCATCGGCCAGAGAGAAGAGAGCCGCGCCCAGTTCAGAACATTATCGACTGATGTGACCAGCACATTGTGCTTCGATATATTTGCATCAAGTAGACCCATACCTCGTTTCGCTTACTTATAGGTGCCCTTATTCTTTTTACCAGTACTTGAAACTGCTACTCATTTTCTTCAATGACCGGCATCTTCGGAATATTCGGCGTCGGCCTTACCCAGTCCAGATCGCCTTTTACCCAGGCATAGACAAGACCCACGAACAAAATACCTGCAAAAACAAGCGCTTCGATCAACGCGAAATCACCGAGCTGTTTGA
>JANQFD010000003.1 GCA_028278005.1 Chlorobium sp.
CATGCCGAACGCGAACAACCCGGCTCCATGCTGCTGGTTTTGCCTGCGGATCATGTTATCCGTGATAAAGACGCTTTTGCAAAGGCTGTTGAACTTGGCAGGAAAGCCGCCGATGAGGGTGCACTCGTCACGTTCGGGGTAGTTCCCGATTCTCCCGAAACCGGTTATGGTTATATCAGGGCGTCGGTAGATGATTGTGTGGCGCATCAGAACAGCGGCATTATGCCGGTTGAAGAGTTTGTTGAAAAACCTGACAGGAAAACAGCGGAAAAATATGTCAAGTCAGGGGATTATTTCTGGAACAGCGGAATGTTTCTGTTCCGGGCTTCCCGATATATCGATGAGCTTGAGGAGCATGCGCCGGATATGCTCGATGCATGCAGGGAAGCCCTTGAACGTGCTTCGGTAGACCTTGATTTTCTAAGGCTCGACAGTCAGGCTTTCACTGCATGTCCGGCCGATTCAATTGACTATGCGGTTATGGAGAAAACATCCAGAGCTGCCGTAGTGCCTCTTGATGCGGGATGGAGCGATGTCGGGGCATGGTCGGCGCTTTGGGGTGTCAGAGAACGAGATGCATCCGGCAACGTTACCAAAGGTGATGTGCTGTTGGAGGATGTGCAGAACAGCTTCGTCCATGCATCCAGCCGTCTGGTAGCTGCTGTCGGCCTCGATGAGCATGTTATTGTCGAGACATCCGACGCGGTTCTGGTTGCATCGAAGGAAAGGGTGCAGGAAGTCAAAACGATTGTGGAGAGGTTGAAGAGTGAAGGGCGGCGCGAAGCCATCAACCATTCAAGGGTATCCCGTCCATGGGGTTCTTATGAAACGGTCGATTTGTCGGAACGTTTCCAGGTAAAGCGCATAGTTGTCAACCCCGGGGCAGCGTTGTCGTTGCAAAAGCACTTTCATCGTGCGGAACACTGGGTAATAGTCAAGGGCACGGCACTGATAAAGGTCGGTGAAAAGGAGATTATTCTGAGAGAAGACCAGTCGACCTATATACCTCTCGGTACTTTGCACCGTTTGGAGAACCCCGGAAAAATACCTCTGGAGCTTATCGAGGTACAGACAGGAAGTTACCTTGGGGAGGACGATATTGTGCGCTATGAGGACAGATACGGCCGGGGGGATAATCGTAAGTAAAGGAAATGAACCGTTATGCAGATTGTTTTGCCGCCGTTATTGTAGCTTTTGCCGGATTCCGGTTATTCGGGATCAGGGGGTTTTGAATGCTTTGGGAAATATACTATCTTCTTTTTATTGCAATTCTGGTATGTATATTCGATATAAAATTTAAACTCTGTAGCAAATGGCTGAAGAAATGAAAACCCAGCAACAGGGCGGAGGAAGCCAAGACATCAAAGGGGATTTTTCGACGCTTCTATTAGGTGTGGGTAATCTTCTCGATACCACTCTTACACCGCTGGGCAATGCGCTCGTTCAGGCTCTGGAATCGGCTAACAGTGTTGCACAGCAGATCCTTGAAGGCATCAGTAGCACCCTCAACAATAATCAGGGAAACAAGTAAAGAGGCCCTGTTCTGCTCACGGAAAGCCGTCGGTCAGAAGAGAGTGCATAGACTTGGTTTACAAAGGCAAGCCTTTTAACATCAAAAGGCTTGCCTTTCGTATTTACCGAGACTATATTCCTGCGCACAGTTCTATTATCCTACTTATTTATCATGAATAACAATGCCCGATAAATTTCCCGACTATCCTTCCGGAACATCGTACAGTAGCGTAGAAGCTGAAGTGATGCGGTACTGGAAAGAACATGATATTTTCCGAAAAAGCCTTGAAAAACCGGGTGACGAGATCTTTTCTTTTTACGAAGGTCCGCCGACGGTAAATGGAAAGCCGGGGGTGCACCATGTTTTCAGCAGAACGATCAAGGATATTGTCTGTCGTTTCAAATCAATGCAGGGGTACAGGGTGCCGCGCAAGGCAGGCTGGGATACGCATGGTTTGCCGGTTGAGATATCGGTTGAAAAGAAACTCGGGCTGAAAAACAAGGCCCAGGTCGAGGAGTACGGCGCAGGCGAGTTTAACGCCGAAGCGAAGGAGCTGGTCTATCATCATATCGATGACAACCGGGAAGGATGGGGCAAGCTGACCGAGTTGATGGGGTACTGGGTGGACATGGACGATCCTTATATCACCTGTACCAACGACTATATCGAGTCCGTCTGGTGGGCACTGAAAACGATTTTTGACAAGGGGCTCATTTACAAGGATTACAAGATCGTTCCGCAGGACCCGAAATCGGAAACGGTGCTGAGTTCACATGAACTCGCCCTCGGATATAAAGAGGTAAAGGATCCGAGTGTCTATGTGAAATTCAAGGTAAAGGATGCCGATGAATACCTTTTGGTATGGACTACCACGCCCTGGACGTTGATTTCAAACGTTGCGCTGTGCGTCGGGCCGGAGGTGGAGTATGTGAGGGCAAGAACGCCGGATGGAGAAGTCTATATTCTGGCGAAGTCCCGCTTGCAGGTGCTCGAGCAGATGTTGGACGAGGGTGAGGAACTGGTTCTTCTCGACTCTTTCAGCGGAAGCCTTCTGGCGGGCATCGAATACGAGCCGCTTTTTATCTGGGCAAAGCCTGAGAAACCCTGCTGGTTTGTCGCTGAAGGAGACTTTGTGACCACCGAAGACGGAACGGGGGTGGTACACATCGCACCGGCTTTCGGGGCCGATGACTACGAGCTTTCCAAAAAGTACGACCTGCCGATGCTCCAGCCGGTTGCGCGTAACGGATGTTTTACCGATGAGGTTCCGGAATACGAGGGAATGTTTTTCAAGGATGCAGATCCTTTGATTGTCCGGCGGCTGAAGGAGGAGGGTAAACTGCTGAAGAAAGAAACCATCACCCACACCTATCCTTTTTCCTGGCGTTACGATGTTCCGGTTATCTACTATGCGCGTGAGTCATGGTATATCAGGACGACAGCTATCGCCGGCCGTATGGTCGAGCATAACCGTCATATCAACTGGTGCCCTCCGGAAATCGGCTCAGGCCGTTTCGGAAACTGGCTCGAAGAAAACAAGGACTGGGCGCTTTCGCGTGAACGTTTCTGGGGTACGCCTTTGCCGATATGGGTTTCCGAGGATTTCCGGATCGGTGACGGTCCGGGTTCGGGTAAAGTGTTTGCCATTGGGTCCGTGGCGGAACTCAAGGAAGGATTTATAGATATCGATCGAAAACAGTACCGGCTCGGAGATGCTCTTCGGGATGGGCTTGTCGAACTCGATCTGCACAAGCCGTTTGTCGACAGGATCTATTTCATTCGTGAGGGAAAACGGTTCACCCGCACACCGGAGCTGATCGATGTCTGGTTCGACAGCGGTTCCATGCCGTTTGCCCAGCTGCACTACCCATTTGAGAACAAGGACCTTTTCGAGAAAACTTTTCCGGCGGATTTCATCGCTGAAGGTGTAGACCAGACAAGAGGATGGTTTTACACGCTCCACGCTATCGGGACATTGATTTTCGACAAACCTGCCTACCGGAATCTCGTGGTTAACGGTCATATTCTCGATCGCAACGGTCAGAAGATGTCAAAGTCGAAAGGGAACGTCGTCGATCCGTTTGAAACAATTGAGAAATACGGTGCCGATGCGTTACGTTGGTATCTTATGCTTTCAAGCCCTCCATGGAGACCGAAATCGTTCAATCCGGATGAAATAGAGGAGGAGCAGCGCAAGTTCTTCCGTGCATTCGTCAACAGTTACAACTTCTTCGTGATGTATGCCAACGTTGACGGTTTTACATTTGCCGAAGAAGAAATACCTCTTTCCGGGCGTTCCGGGCTGGACCGCTGGATTCTATCATGTCTGAACTCCCTAGTTGCCGGAGTCGGGCTGAGAATGCAGCAGTATGATCTCACCGGTTCGATTCGGTTGATAAATGATTTTACGGTAGACGATCTTTCCAACTGGTATATTCGCCGGTCAAGAAAACGTTTCTGGAAAGGAGAGATGGGTAAGGACAAGCTTGCGGCATACCAGACGCTCTACCAATGCCTCGACACGGTTGCCAGACTCCTTGCTCCGTTCACCCCTTTCATTGCCGACCGGATATTCATGAACCTGAACAGTGTTACAGGCCGTGAACCCCGGGAATCGGTGCACCTCTGTGAACTGCCGGCGCTGGACAAGGCATCCATTGACAGATCACTGGAGCTTCGTATGAAGAAGGCACAGATTGTAACGTCTCTTGTTCGCACAATGCGGGAGAAAGCCTCGATAAAGGTTCGTCAGCCATTGAAGCGGATCATGCTGGCTGTCGATGATACGGCAGACAGAATGGAGTATGAAAAAGTCAGGGATATCATTGTCGATGAGGTCAATGTTCAGAAGGTAGAGTACATTGAGGATGAAAGTTCAGTGGTAAGCAAAAAGGCGAAACCTGATTTCAAATCGTTGGGTCCCCGGTACGGAAAAGAGGTCAAACGTGTCGCCGGGAGTATCAGGACGCTGACCCATAAACAGATTTCCGCTCTTGAAGCTTCGGGTTCTCTCGAACTGGAAATCGAAGGTAAACGCTACATGATTACCCTGGAGGATGTCGTCATCAGTCGTGAAGATATCGAAGGATGGCTTGTGGCGGCCGATGATGCTCATGGTGTTATGGTGGCGCTCGACACTGAAATCACTCCCGAGCTGGAGATGCTTGGGCTGGCCAGAGAACTGGTCAGCAGGGTTCAGGCGCTTCGAAAGGACAGCGGCCTGGAGATTACCGACCGGATCGTCCTGCAAGTTGGCGGGAGCGAAAAGGTAGAGCGGGCGATCGAGACAAACAGTGAATATATCAGGCAGGAAACGCTTGCGGTATCGCTCGATATCGTACCTCTGGATGCTCTGCAGGATGGCCGCGAGGAAAACGTAAACGGCGAAATATGCCGTTTAATGCTTGATAAATCCAAAAGCTAATGTTATAATTACCGTGTTTTTACCTGAGGAGGCTTCGTCTTGCTGACCGTTCGGTTATCACCTTGTAACAATCGTTTACCTCGGGTTATTCGTTGATGTGTCAGAACCCGGTTAACTGGATAGAGAATTAATCATGCCCAGAAAAAGCAGCAGTACCCAAAAGAAAGAAAAGGAAACTCCTGAAGGCCCGACCAAGGTGATTCATACCTACCTGTCGGATGAAGAACTGGAGCATTTCAAACAACTTCTTCTGAAACGTCGTGAAGAGGTACTGCGTGATCTCGATATTCTGAGATCCTCACTTTCGGAGGAGAGCGTTGAGGATTCGATCAACTCGAATTACTCCATGCATATGGCAGATCACGGGACCGAAACCATGGACCGCGAACAACGGTTCATGTTTATCGCCCGCGACGAAAAATATCTTGGCTACATTGATCAGGCTCTTGAAAGGATCAGGAACAAGACCTACGGTGTTTGCGCCAAATCAGGCAAACCTATCCCCAAAAAACGTCTTGAAGCAGTTCCTCACACCTCAGTCCGCATCGAATTCAAAGAGAACAAGAAGAAAGGTTAAAGTGCGCACTTCGTGCACGGTAGTAGGGAGTAGCCCACTTCGCGGGCAGTAGTAAGGAGCCGGAAATCAATCGGAAATAGTTGTAAAATAAGGAGCTCTGCAGGTAGAACAGGTTGAATTCTCTGTTACTGAACTTCCGAAAAGTTATTTTTTATTCCTTTCATATAAGCATTCAGTAAACGGCTGACTTCATTAGTCAAGTTTTTTAAACAATTAAAAACGTCTTCAGGTACATACCCAAGATCCTTGGCCAGCAAAATATAGTAACGGCACTCTTCCAATGAGCCTTGGGAAATGTTGTAAAATCTTAGCTTATCAGCTTCAGACGGCTTGACAAAACCCTCTGCGATATTGGCCGGAATAGATACAGCTGCTCTGCGGAATTGAGAAGTTAATCCATACACTTCTTCCTTAGGAAATCTTTGTGTAACCTGATAGACTTGAAGAGCTAAATCATGGGACTTTTTCCAAACATGGAGATCCTGAAAACACCGACTAGCCATTCTTTTTCCACATTTATATTTGTTACTTACTCCTGCCCCAAGAAGTGGGCTACTCCTGCGAAACGAAGTGAGCCGCTCCTGGCGCACTATGTGCGCTTATTATCCGCAGTCATACTCTTCCTTGTCGGTTGTCGCGTCGTTGATGCGCATCGGATAATCGCCGGTAAAGCACGCAGTGCAGTAACTGCATGATTCATGCTCGAATTTCGGTGCACTGTTCAGCATTCCCTGAAGTGAGAGGTATTTCAGCGAGTCGACGCCGATATATTCCCGAATTTTTTCAATTTCCTCATCATT
>JANQFD010000013.1 GCA_028278005.1 Chlorobium sp.
GAGCCCAAATCTATCTTGCTGAAAGCATTGAAACCGTTTCCTTGAATATAGCCGAGGCAAAACCAACGATCATTTTCACCGTACCCCGGCTTTTCGACCCGATAAAAGCAACTATCCTGAAGCAGATAGAAAACGAGAGTCCGCTGAAAAAGAAAATTTTCTCATGGGCATACGAAAGAGGCCTGGAATTCCATGAAAAGGAACGAAAAGGCAAACCCGGACCCCTGCTATCATTGCAACACGGCATTGCAGGCAGACTCGTCTCTTCAAAGATCCAAAACAAGTTCGGCGGGAATCTTCGTTACTTCGTTTCCGGCGGAGCTGCCTTACCTCCCAAAGTCGGAAAGTTTTTCGAGGCATTCGGCATAACGATTCTTGAAGGTTACGGGCTTACAGAAACTTCCCCTGTAACCAATGTGAACCGCCCTGAAAAAGTCAAATTCGGTACTGTCGGACCGGTAGTTGACAATGTCACCGTAAAAATAGCAGAGGACGGGGAAATCCTTTTCAAGGGACCCAATATCATGAAAGGCTATTGGAACGATGAGGAAGCAACCGGGGAAGTCATTTATGACGGTTGGTTCCACACTGGCGATATCGGCAACCTCGATGAAGACGGGTACCTGAAAATAACCGACAGAAAGAAACACATTATCGTCACCTCTGGCGGTAAAAACATTGCCCCCCTGCCCATTGAACAGCTGATTTCAGAAAACAGGTATGTCGACCAGGTAATGGTTATCGGAGAGAAAAAGCCGTTCCTTATTGCCCTTATCGTACCCAATTTCGACGAGCTCGAAACCTTTACAGATGAAAAACAGATCTCGTATCGGTCAAAAAAAGACCTCATCGAACTGCGGGATATCAAGCAGATATATGAATCGCTGCTGCGAAACATATCAAGACAGCTTGCGGCACATGAAAAGGTCAGAAAGTTCCTGCTGTTGCAGGAACCCTTCACCATTGAAAACGGTTTCATGACACCTACACTCAAACTGAAACGCAAGGAAATAAACAACGCATTCAAAACCGAAATCGATTCGTTCTATACCAACATGAATACGCTCTATAATTCGGAATAACCGCTCCTCTGCATGACGGCTTCGACAAAACCCTCAAGTTTTTCAGTATGTGAACCGCGCCAGAATATTTTTCCGCAGCAAGAGCAAACAAGAAACCGCTGGAAATAACGGCGGGTTTTCGGTTCAAGCCGATCCAGCAATGAAGCTTTATCGGCTTTTTCAAGTTTGCCGTTGCAGGATGGGCATCTGGTGAAAGGTCGTATTTTTTCTGCAAGACGGTACCTCTTTACCACTTCACAGGTCTGCTCGAAAACGTCGACGGAACGAACATAGTAGCCTGACAGAACGATGTTATGCATAAGCAGCTTCCTGTCCCTGGTCAAAAGCGTACGCTTTCCGTGCTGCATCAGTTTGAGCAGGCGCGAGTCATCTCCTCCTGAAAAAAGAAGCGCGTCAAGTCCGAGTACCCGCATCCTTCGCACGAGTTTGGACAGATGCTCGTCCGCTATAAATACCGGATTATCGACCGGCGGCGGTTGCAGACCGGAACCGTCAGCAGATGCCGAATCGACTTCGTGAACCACCACTCTGTCCCCCGGCGACATTCGATACCCGAAATCGACCGCCGTACCGTTTATCTGGATCTTTCCGACTTCGGTATGCGGAACACCGCAGGACTCGACAAGATCCTTTACGGATGTTGCATGTGATAGCTGCTTCCTTGTTGTCGCTCCCTCACCTCCCTTTCGAAGAAAAAAATCCAGGGAAGGGGAAAACTCAAGAAAAACCGTGAATTCATCCGGCATTGCCGTCTATCGTTACATTGCCATACCGGTCAATCCGGGATCCTGTAGCACATAACCCCCGGAGAAGCACATCGCTCCACAAGCCCCTCATCTTCAAGTTCTTCGAGAACCCCGGCAACCTGTTCACCATATCGCTCGGTAAACTCTTCAAGAGCCATTCCCTCGGCCGCGACAAGATCCCTGATGATTTTTCCTCTGTACCAGCGCCTGGAGCCTTTGAATACAGACTGCCGTGAAACAGGACGTATTCCGGTCTTTTTCCCGGTCAGCTCCAGCGCCCCATAGTCCATCAGGGCGTTATGCCAATCCCTGCTCTGGCCCCTCGGGAGTACTTTCTCCGCCAGTTCGGACAATTCACGATGCCTCACGGTCTCCGGTAATCCGAGTTCATGGATGAACACTCTCCTGATATTGGTATCAACAGCTGCAATATCGAGATTGTCGGCAAAAACCGGGATCGAACGGGAAGAATAAACACCTATTCCCGGAAGCGTGATCAACACTTCAGGCGAAGCGGGAACCGTCGACGCATATGCATCGGTGATGATCCGGGCACATCGATGCAAGCGCTGTCCACGTGCATTGTAACCAAGACCGCTCCAGCAAGACAACACCTCTTTGAGTGAAGCAGCTGCAAGCGATGTGACATCCGGAAAACGTTCCAGCCATTCAAGATACTTTTCAACGACGCGTTCCGCCTGCGTCTGTTGAAGCATCATTTCACTGACCAGTATCTCATAACGATTTCTTGTCTCTCTCCATGGGAACTGCCGTCTGTTATCATGGTAGAACGTAAAAACCTTCTCCCGAAAACGCATTATCTGTCCCGGCTCAAAATCCACAGACATTCTCCCCTTTTCGTTTCCCTTTATTCCAGGGCACCTCTATTTATTGTCGTGAGCGTCTCTTGAGTACAAGGTGGACGGAGTCCCGATACAATCGCGATAAACTTCAAAACCAGGGTATCCCGACAAGTCAGGACAACGAAATAATCAGGGTGCGCAACAAAGTAATAGAGGTGCCCCCCGGATTGCCGACTGATTTCTCTCACACCCTGAAAGCCCTGTCCACCACAACATGTTTCTCATCCTTGCGCACAGTAGCCGCCTCGATAAACGGATCGTGAGCAAAGTACAAAAGCCATTTCTTTTCGAGTATATCATCCAGAAGGAGCACTTTGTCACGAATGACATCGAGCGGGGCAATATCGAAAGCGAGGCCTCTGGTTACCGCGAGATGAGCCGAAGAAGGGATCAAATCTCCACCGTGAACGAGAGTTTCACCGTTACCGTTTATTTTAACCAGTTGATGTCCTGCCGTATGGCCGTCTCCCAGGGGAACAAGCCCGAAGCCCGGCAGCAATTCGACAAAACCGTCAACAAGTTCCATCGAACCGCTTTTTTCAAGGGCTTCGATAAACGGAAAGACATAACTGGATTTTTCCTTGAGGTTCGGATTTACAGCCGTCAGGTAATTTTTCTCCTGCACGTAGAAGCGTGCCCCGGGAAAAACGGAAACAAGCCGGCCCTTTTTTTCCTCGAACGCTCCCGCCATGTGATCGAAATGAAGATGGGTAAATATTACATCGGTGATATCATTGCGCTCCAGGCCTGCACGTTGCAGCTCTTCATCAAGGCGCCATTCAGAAAGGTCGTATATCTTCCTTGCTTTCTCGTTCCATGCTGTGCCCATCGCAGCATCGACCAGAATATTTCGTCCTTTTCCCCTTACAAGCAGAATACGCATCGAGAGTCTGATCCTGTTGAGATGGTCCGGAGGTATCAGTTTTTCCCAGAGTGCTCTTGGAAATACTCCGAAAACTGAACCGCCGTCGAGACTGAAATCCTGCACATCGAGGGTCTTCAGGGTATAATCACCGACAGAAAGCATAGAATCAGGAAAAGTCAAAATTCAAAAGAAAAAAAGCATTCTTCCACTAATGAAGTAAACAAAAAAGCCTGACAAAGGTCAGGCTTTTTCGTTCCAATTTCGTGGCTGATAGCGAGCGGTTATGATGTGGCGGCTTTTCGCTCTTTGACTTTCAGAGCAGCCTTGCCGGTACGCTTTCTGAGATAAAAAAGTTTTGCACGACGGGTTTTACCGTTCTTCAGCACTTTAATGCTTTCGATGTTCGGAGAATTCAGAGGTATGATGCGCTCGACACCGATACCGCTGGAAATCTTGCGCACGGTTACGGTTTTCGAAGCTCCGACACCCCTTTCGCTGATAACCACACCCTCGAATGCCTGAAGACGCTCTTTTTCACCCTCGATAACCTTCAACTGCATTCTCACCGTATCACCCGGAGAAATCTCAGGCAGATCATCCCGTTTCTGGGTCGCTTCAACCAATTGCATTAACTGATCCATGATAGTATTCCTTTATTTTTTCCTTGACTTTTCTACTATATCCTTGTCGAGAAGATCAGGCCGCCGTTCAAACGTGCGCTCCATGGCGTTCCTTTCTCTCCACTCTTCAATTTTTTTATGATGACCTGAAAGAAGCACTTCGGGAACCCGCATCCCCCTGAATTCAGCAGGCCGCGTATAATACTCGCAATCAAGCAGACCGGTCTGAAAAGAATCGGTCAGCGCCGACTCACTGTCCCCCAGAACACCCGGAATCAGACGCACCACAGCATCCATAAGGAGCAGAGCCGGAATTTCTCCGCCTGAAAGGACAAGATCACCAACAGAGATCTCCATGGTAACCAGCTTCTTTCTTATCCTCTCATCCACAGCCTTGTAATGGCCGCATAATATAACAAGATTTTTCAACCGTGAAAGCCGGTTTGCCATTGGCTGGTCAAACCTGCGACCATCCGGGGTCATAAAAATCACCGCGTCATAGGACCTTTCCGCCTGGAGCTTTTCAATGCATGCAAACACCGGCTCCGGCCTGATCACCATTCCCGCACCACCTCCGAAAGGGGTATCGTCAACCTGTTTGTACTTTCCCAGCCCATAATCATGAAGATTATGAACATGTATTTCCACACACCCTTTTCTCCCGGCAATACCAAGCAATCCTTTGTCAAGGGATGATTCAAAAAAACCGGGAATGACCGATATGACGTCGATCCTCATCTGCATCAGCAGACTTTTTTCATCAAATTGTTCCAGAACAGCTTCAGGTTTCAGAGAAACTCCTCAAATCTTTTCAACACCATATACCCTTCTGCAATCGCTATCTCCTCAACAAATTCCTCAATTGCAGGAACAAGAATAACACGATTCCCGCATTTGATCTCATATACCTCGTGGGCAGGCATCTGCAACACATCATGTACGACACCCATCTCCACCCCTGAATCGTCGACGACTTTCAGGCCCCTGATCTCGTGCAGATAAGCCCTGTCAGGAGGAAGGGGAATCAATGCATCCCTGTCCACATAAACCATACTCCCGGATAGTGCTTCAGCCTTCTCCCTCGAATCAACTCCGGAAAACAACAGATAGGCAAAACCCTTTCGCATCACAGCATGGAGCACCGTGCGGCGAACCGCCTGCTCACCGTCTCTGCCGGTATAAAAAACTTTTCGATCAAGAAAACTCTCGGGAAAATCGGTTACCGGCAGAACTTTCACCTCCCCTTTCAAACCTTTCGGTTTGAGAATCAGACCAACCTGATAAAGCTCCACTGTCATAGAGCTGCCTGAATTGGCTGGCAAATCAAACGCCAGAGTTTACTCTTCGCCTTCGGCTTCGGCCTCAACAGCAGACTCTGCTGCCGAAGCATCCTGTACGGAGGCTTCTGCTTCCGCTGCTTTTTTTGCCTGACGGCGGCGTGCTTTTACCGCAAGCCTTTTCTCACGCCTTTCGGTTTCACGAGCCTGCCACTGCTCCATCTCGGCAGCAATCTCCTCTTCACTGCGTCCCTTGCGCTTCATGTTCAGTTCATGAAGAAGACCGGTGGCCCTGATAAGGCTGCGAACCGTTGTTGTAGGCTGTGCGCCGACACCAAGCCAGTAGGCCGTCCGCTCCTTGTCAATTGTGATTGCATGCGGTTTTGCTGTGGGCTGATAGTTGCCGATTACCTCGAGGAACTTGCCATCCCTCGGAGCACGAGCATCGGCAGCAACGATCTGGTAATAAGGCAATTTCTTTCTTCCTGCTCTTCTAAGTCTGATTTTAACCAAAGCTTCTCTTGATTTAAGTTGATGTATTAATGGATAGTTATCGTTTCATGAGTTTTTCAAGCGGCAGATTCTGAGGCATGACTTTCCGCCCGGAGTTAGTCATCTTGGTAACCGAGCTCATCATTTTTTTCATTTCTTTGAACTGCTTCAGAAGCATGTTGACATCTTGTACACGTGTACCGCTTCCATTTGCAATTCGCTGTCTCCGGCTGCCGTTTATTATTTCAGGTGTTGACCGCTCCTCCTTCGTCATGGAAGAGATAATGGCTTCTATGGGTTTGAAATCCAGCCCCTCCAGATCCTGTTTCGGTATCATCTTGTTGAGCCCTGGCACCATCTCGACAAGGCCCTGAATAGACCCCATTTTCTTCAATTGCTGAAGCTGTTCGAAAAAATCGTCAAGATCAAACTCGTTTTTCAGCAGGCGGGACTGCATCTGGCGGGTTTTTTCAAGATCGAGCGTTTCCTGAGCCTTCTCAACGAAACTGACAATATCTCCCATTCCCAGTATACGCTGAGCCATTCGATCAGGGTAGAATACATCGAGATCGTCGACTTTCTCACCGACGCTCATGAATTTGATCGGTTTGTCAACAACCTGCTTGATCGAAAGCGCCGAACCGCCTCTTGCATCACCGTCAAGCTTTGTCAGTACCACTCCGTCAAAATCAAGACGCTCGTTGAACACTTTGGCAGTATTGACCGCTTCCTGACCAATCATGGCATCGACAACAAAAAGCAGCTCCTCCGGCTTCAGCTGATTTTTCAGAGCTTCGGCTTCAGCCATCATGGCTTCATCAACCTGCAAACGCCCTGCGGTATCGACGATAACAACATCATTTCCTTTACTGCGGGCAGTTTCAACACCTTCCAGAGCAACCTTCAAGGCATCATTTTCTTGCAGAGAAAAGACCGGAACCTCAACCTGTTCACCCAGCGTTTTAAGCTGTTCGACTGCAGCGGGGCGGTATACATCAGCAGCGATCAGCAAAGGATGTTTACCGTTCTTTTTCAAGCGTTTTGCCAGCTTGGCACAAAAAGTCGTCTTGCCCGATCCCTGAAGACCTGCGACCATTACAACCGCAGGAGTTTTTTTCGTTGTCAGGTTCAGCGGCCGGTTTTCACCGCCCATGATTTCTGTCAACTCGTCGCTGACTATTTTAACGATCATCTGGGCAGGCGAGACACTTTTAACGACATCCTGACCCAGTGCTCTCTCTCTGACCTCTTCAACAAACTTCTTGGCAACCTTGTAGTTGACGTCCGCACCCAGCAAAGCACGCTTGATGTCGCGCATGGCTATGCCGATATTGACCTCATTGATTGTTGCCTGTCCGGCAAGTTTTTTAAATGTGGCCTCTAACTTGTCGCTTAAATTATCAAACATTACATATGACTCTGTTCACAATAAAAAGCTAAAAATGGATAGCATTAATTATAATAAAAAAAGGGCAAAAATAAAAGACATTACCACCACACCCTGCCTGCGCACATATCGTTTTCTTTTCTACTTTTATATATTGGAAACTTGTTCAGAAACAGTCTCTCCCAGGAAAACACCATGGATCTTGAAAGCGTTTTTACGTCGTTCAGAAACAAAAAGATAGCCGTTATAGGAGATATCATGCTCGACAAGTACATTTTCGGGCATGTATCACGTATCTCACCGGAATACCCTGTCCCTGTCGTCGATGTGTCTCATGAAACCTCGAGACTGGGCGGAGCGGCAAATGTGGCCGTAAACATACATGTCATGGGGGCCGAAACGCTGCTTTTCGGCGTCATCGGCGGGGACGGCAACGCAGAAGCCCTCAAGGCACTCTTGCACGAACACGGGCTTTCTTCCGAACATCTTTTTCACGACCGGTCAAGACCCACAACATGTAAAACAAGAATACTTTCCCAGAACCACCACATTGCCAGGGTAGACAATGAAAGCAGACTGGCTATACCTGAAACGGCGGCACACTTCATTGAGGAACATCTCCGGGAAAACATCGGCTCTCTGAACGCCCTGGTGCTTCAGGACTACAACAAAGGGGTATTGACTCCGGATCTCATAAGGAGAATCATAACCCTGGCACAATCACGTTCGGTCCCCGTCCTGGTCGATCCCAAATTTGAAGCGTTTTTCAACTATTCGGGCTGTACGGTTTTCAAACCCAACCTGAAAGAAATGGCATCATCACTCGGCATTGCTCTCCAGAATAACGATAACGAAATCGAGGCTGCCTGCCAAAAACTCAGGTCAAACCTGGGCTGCGAACACCTCGTCGTTACCAGAAGTGAAAAAGGCATGTCGATATGCAATGACCGCTGCACGCACATTCCGGCTGCATCCCTTGATGTTGCCGATGTCTCGGGTGCCGGAGACACCGTTATAGGGATTCTTTCTCTGGGTTACGCCGCAGGGCTGGACATTGACACATGCGCTCAAATCGCGAACCTTGCTGCAGGGACGGTTTGCCAGGAAGTTGGAGCTGTTCCCGTGAATCCGGACAAGCTCTTTAACGCCTGCCGTGAATATTTCAAGGAATTATAACAAAAAAAGCAGCCTGGTTGCCTGATAGCTCAATGGCTGAACAGAGCTACCTAAGACTGCGGACTGCAGACTGTTTTTTCCTCAGCCTTCGCTGATTGAAATGTATTCGTCTACTTCCTCGGGATAGGGAGGGTCGTAAGCATTGTCGAAAGCAAGGCTTCTCAGATTCTGAAGCGAGTAGAACGGAACCTCGAACATCGCGGTGTTACTCATGGGAGGAGGCACGTCATTACCCGGATCAACATACATGATAAACGTAATGCGAACGACATCGTTTTCCATCGGCTCGAACACCCATTTCCCATATGTTTCCCGAATCCTGAAATAACCCGGTTTTGCGGGCAGATAATCCGGTTCGCCCTTCATCGTCACTGCAATACCGTTCTCACCTTCAGTATCGAGCCCGGTACGAACGATCATCTCGCGTCTGGGAAAAGGCCAGGGTGTATTGATGACCTTTTGAATAACATATTCAAGATTATCCCCTTTTTCAAGAACCCGCAAACTTGCAAGCTGGTGAACCCATCTTTTGTAATTGCCGGTATCGTGAAAAAGACTTATCAGGCGCCTGAGCGATACAGGAAATTCAATAATGCCTTTGAAACCATGAACTGCCGAGTTTTTCATTTTAGCCGAATATATACGGATATTCTTGTGTTCGACGCGAAAATCCCAACCGTCTTCCCTTGCTCGC
Source organism: Chlorobium sp. (assembly GCA_028278005.1). Taxonomy (GTDB): domain Bacteria; phylum Bacteroidota; class Chlorobiia; order Chlorobiales; family Chlorobiaceae; genus Prosthecochloris. Next base: position 9,203 of record JANQFD010000013.1, read on the forward strand.
TCAAAATCCATACTGATGTAAACCTCTTTACTGTTTATAAATCAGAAGTATAACCTTATACGTCCTTATCCTGCATAAGGGCACCGCTATTACTTTGTTACGCACCATGATTACGTCGGTGTCCCGACACGTTGTGACACTCTCCTGATTCTATCGGGACTCCCGACAATACATAGAGGTGCCCATAATTCACGAGGGTTCGAAAAGTCTCATTCGGTGATAAAATCCTTGTAATTCTGGTCAATCTCCCGGGTTGTATGCGTAAAAGGAACCTCCAAAGGAGTCTTGTATTTCTCACGCTTCACCATTTCTCGCATGTTAGCCATCGTGTGGTACGGTGTATCTATAACAGCGATGTTTGCAAGCCATGAAGGTATTTCACCCCCCGGTTCAAGGTGTAACCTGAAAACCACCCTGCACTGGTTCTCGGATATAGGCATGATATTCCACGCTCCCTCAAGCTGAGGAACGCGAACATAATGCTCATGTTCCGGCAGAAAATCAGGAACAGCCGTCATCTTTATAAAAATTTCTTCGGTCTCCGGATCTTTGTATCCCACCGATCGGCTGATAATTTCTCTGTCTGAAAGAGGCCAGGGAGCACTGACAAGCTGGTAGACAATACGCCCCTCATCTTCGGAAAGCTCCTGCAGGATTCTCATCTCTCTGGTCTTCCACACCCACTCGGTTGCGGCTTCGAGGTCATAGAGCAGATGGAGCACACTATGCTGCGGGGCGTCGATAACGGCAATACCGACAAATGAAAGAAAATCGGACGTAGGAACCGGGCATGTGAAAATTTTCAACCAATCTCTCTGAAGACGTAACGAACAGGTATTACTCTGGATTTTTTCAAGCAAGGACATAACGCATGGTAGCTTAGTTTTTACAACGAATATAAGCTTTTTGAAAGCTTTTTGAACCCGGTTTGAGCAGAGTATCTGCTTTTTAAGCCGCTTTCCCCCGGATGTATTCACGGGCAAACTGCAACATCTTGTCCGACTCCTGTGCAAGAACCCTGATCTGGGCTTCAATTCCAAATAGCTGACGGGCTATCCTTGACTTGATGGTGACTGCTATGTCTTCTTTTTCACGAACGTATGCTTCCTCGTCAAATGCTATATTTTTTTCCCTGCATATCCTTTTCAGATGGTGTGTGAGCTTCTCTTCCTCTGCGTAGTTTTTGATAAAGGCCTTAAAATCCCCTCTGAAATCTCTCACTGAACTTGATGGGTCGTCAATTATTTTCAAAGCCGTTTCGTCAAACACTCCCTGCGTCAAAAGAGTGAGAAAAAAATCATCGATTTTCCTCTCCACCACCCGATAATCGGGAACTATGCCACCGGATGCCGGAAACCGTTCCGGAGATGACCTGTATACCGTTATCCCCTCTACTGCCGTCTCAACCTCCAAACTGCGCGCATCTTCAAAGAATTTTTCGCCCTCTCTGTCCTCAACACTTTCCTGATAATACTTTTCTCTCCCATCACTCCCCGGACTGAAATCACGTTGTATCCTCCTGCCTGAAGGGGTAAAGTACCTTGCGATAGTCAAGCGAAGGGCTGAACCGTCGTCAAAATCAAACTGTCGCTGTACAAGACCTTTTCCAAAAGTAAGCTCTCCTGCAACAACAGCCCTGTCGTTATCCTGTAAAGCTCCGGCAAGAATTTCAGCCGCTGAAGCACTCCCCCTGTCCACAAGTACCAACACTTCACGATCCTCGAAAATCCCCCCTGACGTTGCCGTATAACGCATCTCGTCAGCACCTCCGTTCCTGCTTTTTGTATAGACGATAAGCTTGCCTTCGGCAAGAAACTCGTCAGCCACCTCAACAGCCTGATCAAGATACCCGCCGGGATTGCCCCTGACATCAATGATCAGCTGCTGCATTCCCTGACCAAGCAGATCATCAGCCGCTTTTCTGAACTCATTCGCAGTAGTCGCGACAAACCTGCTCAACCGTATATATCCGGTTGCATTATCGATCATAAAAGAAGCATCGACGCTGTAGGTCGGTATTTTGTCCCGGACTATATCCACGGTAAGTTTCTTCGCAGAATAGGGACGATAGATCGTAAGCGTGACGGACGAGCCCTTTTCTCCCCTGAGCCGGCTGACCACCTCCATCGGGGATAATCCTATTGAAGAGAGTGAATCAATGGACACTATGCGGTCACCGGCCATAATTCCGGCTGACTCGCTTGGTCCCCCCGCCAGAGGTGTAACGACAAGGAGTGTATCGTGAACGATATCAAATTCAATCCCTATTCCTTCAAAATTTCCCTGAAACTCCGAATTCGAAACTCTTGCCTGATCGGCTTTCAGATATGTCGTATGCGGGTCGAGCCCTTGCGTGATCCCAACGATACCCGTATCCACAAGACCTTCTGTATCAACACTGTCTACATAGAGAGCAGAAATCATGCTCAGCGCTTCAAGTATCTTCTTTTGCGGCCCAAAAACAGCATCGGAAGGACCCTCGCGGAGACGATAACCGATCAGAATCCCAAAAAACAAAATTGCGATGATCAGGAGTACCTGGAGAAAACGGGACATAAGCTCACTGGTATAGGCATTCCGCAGAAAAAAGTGCGATGCACCTTGTTCTTCATTATTTTACTTATCGACACGTAAAAACCCAAAAAAAGAACATCGAATACTATCTGCAAATCGGATATGCATAAATAATTTGCCCGACAATACTCATACAATCGATTTACCACAACATAAACTCCAAGCATACAGGTTATTATTGACACCATATAATCATCCAAACAACACACAAATAGAACAAACAAACTCAGCACACTAACAGAAATACTTTACGCACACACCAATAAAAACACCAGACATAACAACGATTTAAAACAAAATAATTACAAATAAAAACAATTATATCATAACGCCTCTCTCATCATTATCAACACAATCAACAAAATAATAAAAATATTATTATATAAAGTCTATAAACTTTTATTATAATACATTAGAATTGATCACTTAAACAAAGTTTTAACATATTACAATAACACAAAAAACATGAAAAAAACAATATTCATATCGAAATTATGGCGACCGATAGCGACGCTATCTACGCTCACATTGCTCTCATGCATACAGCATAACGCACACTCTTTACGCTCTCTTTATGTCAATAACAACAGATTATATGTCGAGATTGCTGATTCAATTGAGGAAAGAAAATCAGGTCTTATGTCAAGGTTTAAACTCGATAATAACAGGGGGATGTTGTTTGTTTTTAAAAACAGTGCGATACGACGTTTCTGGATGAAAAACACCTATATCGCTCTTGACATCGCATTCATTGATTCAAACAAGGTCATTAAAAGAATCTGTACAGCTCTGGAAACAGATGATTCAACAACTGTTTACAGCTCCGGTGAACCGGTACAGTACGTCCTTGAAGTCAACAGCGGCTGGTTCAGGGAGCATGGTATAGACGTGGGGGACAGCATCAGGTTCTCTGAAGTATATTCCGAGCCTGTGCCCCGCTGAACAATCATATTCTGCATCCTGCAATTAAATCAAGCTCTACGCTTGCTTCCATAGGCAATTCAGCTACCCCAACTGCACTTCGAACATGCTTTCCGTTTTCACCGAAAGCCTCATAGAGTACTGCAGATGCCCCATTGGCAACAATATGCTGGTTGGAAAAGAACGATTCACTGGCGACATACACCGTTAATTTCAGGATCCTCTCGATTGAATCCAGACTCCCGACCGCATTTTTTATTGCCGCAAGAGCGTTCAGTGCAGCAATCCTTGCGGCAATTGCAGCCTGTGCCTGGTTAATTTCGTTCACCTTTCCTTTTCCTCCCTGCTCGGTCAGAACCCCCCCGATCAGCGGAAGCTGTCCCGACGTATAGACAAGGTTTCCGTAACGGAGAGCTGGTTCATATATCCCCGCAGGAGTTGCTGTTTCAGGCAGGCTGATGCCCGCTCTGGAAAGTCTTGCCTCTATTTCTGACATATCGAAGTGTTTTATATGAAGTCGTACACCTATCAATGTAACCTAAATTGAGCGATTGTCGAGCATGCTGCAGACGTCCGGCGCCAATTCAGAATCCTGCCGGCTCCCCTTCCCCACCGCCTTACCATTTCCACGCATTTTTTTAAACGGCGGAAAAACCGTATCGTTGTTACGTTGAACAAGAAACCGGCTCCTGCATGATACCGGCAGAAAAAGCACTTCCCCGCCTCTACATGGTAAGCGACGGCCAGGAACATTTCGGCCGTAAACAATACCTCCCTGAACTTGTCCGCAGGATAACGTCACATATCCCCGTTATCGTTCAGTTGAGAGAAAAACATCTGACGGCAAAAGCGCTCTATGAACTGTCTCTGAAAATCAACGGCCATATCCATGACAAACGTTCGCTTCTTATAATCAACGAACGTTTTGATATCGCACTTGCCACAGGCGCCGACGGAGTCCATATCCCTGAAAGCGGCTGTCCTCTCGACAGGGTCATCGTAGGATTTCAGGGACTTGTTACCGGCAAAAGCACTCATTCACTCCAGGCAGCATTATCAGCCGAAGCTTCCGGTGCCGATTATTTGATTTTCGGCCCCATATTCGAGACACCTGAAAAAATCCCCTACGGTCCACCTATGGGTTTGAACAAACTTGCAGAAGTATGTGCGAACACTTCAATACCAGTCTATGCAATCGGCGGCATCTCTCCGGAAAAAACCCGTCAATGCATTGAAAACGGCGCATACGGTGTAGCGGCTATGTCGATTTTCCATGCTTCGGATAGCCTGAACAATACCCTGGAACGTTTTCAAAAAGCACTTGGGCAATGAATCTGCACTACCCTGTACTCTGCTTCATCACCACGGAATCGTCCTGTCCGCCAATGCAGGCCGAAAAAACGCTCAAAGGCGGAGCACATATGATTCAGCTTCGCCATAAAAGCGCTTCCGGTTCAGAACTATACCGCTGGTCTGTAGACATAAAGCGACTGTGCGAAAGATATAATGCGATATTTATCGTAAACGACCGTCTCGACATTGCTCTGGCTGCCGATGCAGATGGCGTTCATCTTGGACAGGAAGACTTCCCGCCCGATATGGCCAGAAAAATGCTCGGCAAAGGAAAAATACTCGGGGTCTCCGTTTCGTCAGTTTCCGAAGCACGGAGTGCCGAACAATCCGGAGCCGATTATATCGGCCTGGGGCACATCTTTTCTACAACATCAAAACAGAAATCCGGAAAACCGATCGGCCCGGGAAGGATTCCCGAGATTGTCGACAATGTGTCCATACCGGTTATTGCCATAGGCGGAATAACCGAAAAAAACACTTGTGAAGTTATGAGAAGAGGCGCATCCGGCATTGCCGTCATTTCGGCCATTGCCGAATCTCCAAATCCGGAAACAGCAACTGCCGGGCTCATCAAAAATATGCAATCATGCCTTCAATAAGTCGAAAACAGTACACAACCGTCCTTACCATTGCCGGTTCAGACGGCAGCGGAGGCGCGGGAATACAAGCCGACATCAAAACCTTTTCAGCCCTCGGCTGCTACGGTTTAAGTGTTGTAACCGGCATTACTGCACAAAACACAGCGGGCGTTCGCAGCTCTGTGGCCCTTTCTCCGCATTTCGTAGCCGAACAGCTCAAGACACTTGCAGAAGACATTGCAATCAATGCGATCAAAATAGGCATGCTTTCTTCAGAGTCAACTGCCGGAGCGGTTGCCGAAGCCTTGCGCAGCATCAGACCGGTTCCGGTTATACTCGACACGGTTCTCAAATCATCGAGCGGAACGGAACTTGTCCCGAAAAACGCGAAAAAGGTGATAATCAGTGAGCTTTTCCCGCTTGCCACTCTTGTAACCCCAAATCTTCCGGAAGCTGCGGAGCTGGCGGAACTCGAAACAGAACCGGCCTCAAAAAACGATATTGAAAAAGCCGCCGTGGTACTGAAGGAAAAAGGGGGGGCTGCCGTACTGATCAAGGGAGGGCATATGACCGGTAATCTCAGTGAGGATTATCTGCTGTCGAACAAAGGGAGTGAATGGTTTTCGTCACCGAAGATTACAACAAAAAACACGCATGGCACCGGCTGCACACTTTCTTCAGCCATCGCGGCCTTCATGGCAAAGGGGCTCGATCTCCACGAAGCGGTGAGAGAAGGCCGGAAATATGCCATTGAAGCCTTACAGGCAGGGGCAGCATTCAGTTTTGGAAAAGAAACCGGCCCCCTGCATCATTTCTACCGTTTCTGGAGCTGAATCGATCGGGGAAAACTATCGCGCCCCTCTGGTCTGTCTGCCGATTGAATAGTATGTAAAACCAAGCTGCTCCATGAAATCCGGGTTGTAAATATTGCGCCCGTCAAAAATGACCGGAGAGCTCAGCTCGCGTTTCACTGTCTCGAAATCGGGACTTCTGAATACCATCCATTCGGTAACGATCATGAGCGCATCTGCTCCTCTGAGCGCTTCTTCCGGGTTATCGGCAAGCAGAAGATCATCCCTTTCTCCATAAATCCTCCGGGCTTCATCCATTGCAACCGGATCATATGCCCTGACACGTGCTCCGGCTTTCCACAACTCATCGAGTATCTTTCTGCTTGGGGCCTCCCGCATATCGTCGGTATTCGGTTTGAACGAAAGCCCCCATACTCCTATGGTTTTTCCCTTCAGATCGTCTCTGAAGTGCTCTTTTACCTTGTGAACCAGAGATACTTTCTGATCCGAGTTGACCGCTTCGACCGCATTGAGTATCCTGGCTTCATAGCCGTATTTTTTTGCTGTCCGTTCAAGAGCCTGAACGTCTTTCGGAAAGCAGGAGCCGCCGTATCCTACACCAGGGTAGATAAAAGAAAAACCTATCCTCGAATCCGATCCGATACCATGCCTGACGGCCTCAACATCAGCCCCCACGCGTTCCGCAATATTGGCGATTTCGTTCATAAAACTGATTTTTGTGGCAAGCATCGCATTGGCCGCATATTTGGTAAGCTCCGCAGAACGAACGTCCATGGCAATAAACCGTTCATGACTCCTGTTGAACGGGGCATAGAGGTTACGCAGCAGCTCTTTGGTGCGGGGGTTGTCAACACCTACAATGATGCGCTCCGGCTTCATGAAATCCCCGATAGCATCACCCTCCTTGAGAAACTCGGGATTCGACACAACATCATAATCGATTGATACCCCGCGCTCATCAAGCATGGAGCGCACCGTTTTATTCACCAGATCGGCAGTTCCCACAGGAACCGTCGACTTGTCCACAATGATGCGATAGTCATTCATTTCCCGGCCTATTGCTTCAGCCACACTCAACACATGACGCAGGTCGGCAGAACCGTCCTCATCGGGCGGTGTCCCTACTGCTATGAACTGAAACAATCCGAACGCAACTCCTTCACGGGGATCCGAGGTAAACCGCAATCGGCCTTCACGGCTGTTTTCAACTACCATATCTTCAAGGCCAGGCTCATAAATAGGAATTTCTCCCTGTTCAAGTCGGGCTATTTTCTCTTCATCGATATCCACGCAAAGCACTTCATTACCCACTTCAGCAAAGCATGCACCTGTAACCAGACCGACATATCCTGAACCAAATATGGTAATTTTCATAATGATCTTTTTTTGTTACGCCACCTTTTCTTCAAATGCCCATATATATATAAAAAATTATGAGAAAAACGGTACCTTCCTCTATCTGCCGGGCATAAAAACATCAACAACAGAGCGCCTCTATTACCTGTCATGAGCACTGACTGCATCCGGACTGAAGATACCGTTGCATCGGGACAGTATTACAAGAGGTGACCAGGATAGTAACGTTTGAGAAACAACAGACTTCTCATAGGAATCATTACGGGCATTATTGCCGGTTCTCTTCTCGGCGGCCTGAATCCTGACGCCGGGTTGGCCGTGCATTTCATCGGCCATCTTTTCATCAAGTTTCTGATGATGATTGTGATGCCGCTGATTATCGCAGCAATGATAAGCGGCATATGCCGGTTTGGCGATGTAAGAAAACTGGGACCGCTGGGCTTCAGGACAATACTGTATTATCTCGGCACCACCGCTATTTCAGTCACGACGGGCATCATTCTCGTCCTGATGATTCACCCCGGCAATCTCGCCTCGGAAACCGAACAGATCGAGGCAAGAGGAGGGATCGTGCTCGAGAATGCCCCGTACAGCATCCGCGACAACACGATTATCTTAGAAAACAGCGTTCTGCCCGATGAATATACCTCCTCGTATTCCGTGGTGCTGCTTGACAGAAACGTCAAGGGAACAATCCTTTTTCATCGAAAAAACGGAAATGAACATATCGAGGTCTCCTCATGGACTCAGGATAACAAGCCCCTGACAGACCTTGCCGTATCCGGGGAAGGTATTGCCATCGACAAGCTTCCTGCCGAAAGGTTTCTTCAGGAAGAACGGAGTATCACAGACATACTCAGGGAGGTGCTGACAGGCCTGGTGCCGTCAAACCTTTTCAAAGCCATGGCTGAAAACGATATTCTCCCTGTCATCACGTTTTCGCTTTTGCTGGGCGCTGTGCTTTCAACACTTGGAGAGCAGGGAAAACCTGTGGTCGATTTCTTCAACGGCCTCAATGAAGCGATTATGAAAATTGTTCATCTCGCCATGTATGCCGCTCCTGTGGGAATCGGTGCGTTGATTGCCGGGAGACTGGGCGAGGCGGGAGGTTTCACCGGTTTTCTGCCTGAACTGCTGCGGCTCGGCAAATATGCTTTTACCGTAATTGCAGGCCTTCTTATCCACAGCCTGATCATTCTGCCCTTCATTCTCAAGTTTTTCGGCAAAACCGGGATCACCCGTTTTGCCGCCAACACAACGCCTGCATTGCTCACCGCTTTTTCAACCGCGTCAAGCTCAGCGACACTGCCGCTTACCGTCGAGTGTGCCGAAGAAAAAAACGGTGTCAAGCCTCGTACGGCCGGTTTCGTCCTCCCTCTTGGGGCAACCATCAATATGGACGGAACCGCACTCTACGAAGCTGTTGCGGTTATTTTCATCGCGCAGATCAACGGCATTACTCTTGGGGTGCCGGAACTTGCCATAGTATTTTTAACCGCGACACTTGCCGCTATCGGTGCAGCCGGCATTCCGGAAGCCGGTCTCGTTACCATGGTACTTGTGCTTAAAGCGGTCAACCTGCCGATAGAGGGGATATCCCTGATTCTGGCAATCGACTGGTTTCTCGACCGATGCAGAACAACGGTCAACGTATGGGGCGACAGTGTCGGAGCGAAGGTGATCGACAGGTATGTCAATTCATGAAAGCCGGAAATGCCAAGTCTTCAATCGTCAACCACGATCACAAGGCATCTGGACTTTTTCCAGAATTCGGTTTCGTCCCTGATGAGAAGAAGTGAAGATGTTTTTCCGCCAACAAGTTCGTAAGAGCCTCTGGTGTGAGGAGTCAGAATTCTGAGACTCCTTACGGGCTTTTCAATGTAGAGATCTCTTGTTTCATTGATATCGATCCTGTTGAAAAGTGAAACATCGAAATCCTGCGCCAGCGTGTAATCTTTGTCAAAGATATTCGATAACGGGCCTCCGGATCTTGAAAGAACCCCTTTTTCAAAGAGCTCTTCATAACCTCCCGTGATATAGTATGCATAGGAAAGGATACCTTCCTGTTCAAGGATAAACTCGTCGAGCACATCAACTGTTTCAAGCAGTTCCGACACCCTGGCATCGAGTTTCTGTACTTCCGATTTCAGTTCCCCGATCTCCTGGTCCTTTTCTTCAAGCGTGTTCCTCATTTCCGCAACAAGCTGATCAAGAGAAGCTATACGGTAGGCGGAACCCCTGTTTTCTTCTTCAAGCCGTGTGATCAGATTTCTGCTGGCTTCAAGGGTAGAGTCAATAAAACGAATACTCGCATAGATATCTTTGCCGAGCTTTTCTGCGTTTTTTTCTTCACGTCTTTCGATATCAGTGGACAGTCTTTCTACAACCGCTTCCTTTTGCTGAATCCTGCCAAGATTTTTCTGGACCTGTGTAAGAATGGTCATCACTGAGTCGATGTGCTGCTGCTGGGACGCCGCATCCCGGTCCTCCTTATCGCAACCGGAAAAAAGATAAACGGCAAGCAGCAACCCTGCTACTACAGTCCTGTATGCATAATTTTTCACAACCATCGTATCCACTTTTCGATACCTTCCTTTGTTCCATACCAGCTGGTATGCGGTGTGGGCAGGTGCTCTATCCCCGAAATTGTCACATTTTCGGCACCTTTCAAAAAACAGCTTTTCACCGGTACGATACCGTCACCCGCAACCGCCCCTTCTCCTGTTACATTTTTGTAAAACATGTAACACATCCGCTCCACAAAACCCTTTTTCAGTGATCCGGTATACTGGTCACTGACAATGGAGACAACCTTGCATCCGTAGAAAAATCCCGGCTTGAGATTTTTTCTGATAAAATCGGTCTTGATTTTCGCGTATTGTTCCGTCGAATTAAACGGTGTTCCAAGGGCCAGCATTCTGCCGACCGATGCGCTCCGATGATACACATCTCCCTGAAAAGGCTCCTGAAGAAGATACACCATTGCAACCGTTCCCCCCCCGCTGTGTGCGACAATAGTGATTTTTTCCCTGGGATACCGCTGCTGCACGGCTTCAATGGTGCGGTCAAGCTTTATCATGACACGGTTCGTGGAACGCTCCGGAGAAGGCGGAAAACCGATCCAGTCATGTACATGGACGGGTACGATAAATATTTTTTCCTTCGGGACATATGCAGAGAGAGCCTGTTTCATCCCTGTATACAGCGTATCCCAGAAAAGAACACCGGGAAGGATTACAACCGGATTCCGAGCTGTTTCTGTCATCTGCTCTCCTACCCCCACCCTCTTAGAAAATCAACAAGCAAGCCTACACCAAACCCTGTCCCTCCCTGAGTTTTATTCGCTCCTTTTGCTGAAAAAGCAGGCCCGGCAATATCCAGATGCGCCCATGTCTTGTGGCCGTCAATAAACTTTTCAAGAAATTTTGCCGCGGTCACAGAACCGGCTCCCTTGCCTCCTGTATTGTGAACATCTGCCACATCGGATTTGATCAGTTCATCATATTCTTCCCAGACCGGCATGCGCCAGACCTTTTCCCCCGACCTTCTTCCCGCTTCGTAGATGTTCCCGGCAAAAGTGTCGTTGTTACTGAACAGTCCCGCCACGGAATAACCCAGAGCCACTATACAAGCCCCGGTAAGCGTAGCGAGATCGATAACGGCATCGGGATCGTAATGTTTCACTGCATAGGAGAGCGCATCCGCCAGGATGAGCCGGCCCTCGGCATCGGTATTGCCCACCTCAACGGTGATGCCGGAATATGTCGTGATGACATCACCCGGCGTTTGGGCTGCGCCTCCGGGCATATTGTCGGTTGCAGGAATAAAACCGATAATTCTCAAGGGCAGCTTGAGCAATGCCGCCGCCTCGACAGTCCCGATTACAGCTGCTGCACCTGCCATGTCCGACTTCATCTCATCCATTCTGCCGGCCGGCTTGAGCGAGATCCCCCCTGAATCGAACGTAACCCCCTTACCGACAAGGGCAATAGTAGCGTCAGGCTCACCGTCAGGGGTGTAATCCAGTATGGTAAACGTCGGGGGATTATGGCTTCCCTTGTTAACCGCCATAAGACCGCCCATTCCAAGCTTTTCGATCTCCTCCTTATTAAAAACCGTCACCTTGAAACCGGATTTCCTGGCGGATTTTCTGGCAGCATCAGCAATGTCCTCCGCACTGAGCAGATTTCCGGGCAGGTTGACCAGATCCCGGGCAAGATTCCTTGCCGAGGCAATGACAGACCCTCTTCCTGCAGCCGCCCTGACCTCTTTTTCACTCCCTGCGTTAACCCGTATCTTCAGTTCCTTGAGATTCGCCTGCTTCTCTTTTTCTTTCTTTTTCCCAAGCTTACCGCTCTTCAAACGGTCAAAAGAGTATAAACCGTAAAGGATTGAATCGACAAGCAGCTCCGCGACCAGTCCGGTCGACTCTCCGGTATTGCGGGCCCAGGACGTTATCGACGAGCAATCGAAAACAAGACTTTGAACCTGCAAACCCCTCACCTGTCGTGCAACGGCACAGGCTGCTTTGCGATACCCCCCCCTGTCATCGCCATCACCGAGGCCAAGAAGCAGCGTTCGGGGAGTCTTGAGTTTCGAGGAGCCGCCGTAAACAACAAGAGTATCTCCCGGCCTGGCTTTGAAATCCTTCAGAGCACTTTTTTCAAGACCGAATACTTCAAGAGTTTTAACGGCATCTTTTTTC